>JBAUGH010000027.1:0-4589 GCA_049679565.1 Acidobacteriaceae bacterium | reverse complement strand
AAAAAAAAACGGCACGAACGGTAATTTGTCCGGGCCGGGAGGCCAGTGACGCAACGTATAAACGTTCAGCACCCGGGAGGCTCGGTCACCGGTCTGCTTCGAAACCTAATCCCTCAGATGCCTGCTTTGCCCCTTGGGCAGCCCTTACCGCAGGCAATCGTTAGTCTCAATCTCCAAAATAGTGTAGCCCAACTCCCCTTCGAGCACAAGTCCCATACATAATTTTATATTTTTTATTTAGGACCCTTTCCCGTTTTCAGCGAATCCAACTACCCGGCCCACTGCATGACATCCGATCCTCGGGAAGCCCCCGACTCTTCATCCCACAAAGGTCTGCATGCCGTTGGCACCGCCCTGCTGGTGGTCGGCTCAGCCCTTTTCGGCGGACTGGCCGTCGTTCTCTGGAACAGGAAGGCTCTTTCCGGGTTGCGCCAGCCGGCAGCGCCACCACGCCAGCCTCCTTCTATAGCAGACGACGAAGAAGCGTAAAAGTTGCGGTGCTGCTCAGCGCGCCATGACTCCGCATCTGGCCCCGATCCGGGGATCAGCCTCTGCCCGCCTAACCCAGGCTGTCGATCGCCGCCGCCAGATCGAAATCCCGCTCCGTCAGACCCCCCGCATCGTGGCTGATCAGCGCCAGCCGCACCTTGTTGTAGCGGATGTCGATGTCCGGATGGTGCCCCGCCCCCTCGGCCAGCTCCGCTACGCCATTCACAAACTGCATGGCTTCCACGAAGTTGCCGAACACGCAGTTCCGCACCAGTTCGCCGCCCTCCAGCTTCCACAGCGGCATCGATTGCAGTTTGGACAGGACGATTCGCTCTTCCAGAACAGGCATGGCCCCCTCCACCGTGCCTTCGATCATACCTGCAGATCTTCGATCGCCCCCGCGAACGACAGCGGCGAGAACCGCGGATGCCGCGTCATCTCGTTCCGCAGGTCCTCCCACAGCGAGTCCGGCAATCCCAGAAACACTTCCACAATGTTCGGATCGAATTGCGTGCCCGCGCACCGCTCCACTTCGTCCCGCGCCACCTGGTAGGTGCGCGCCTTCCGGTACGGCCGGTCCGACGTGATCGCGTCGATCGTATCCGCAATGGCGAAAATCCGCGCCCCCAGCGGGATTTCGTCTCCCTTCAGATTCCTCGGGTATCCGTTCCCGTCGTAATGCTCCTGGTGCGAATACACAATGTCCGCCGCCTCTTCCAGAAACGGAATCTTCCGCAGAATCTGATACCCCCGCGCGCAGTGCTCCCGCATGATCGACTGCTCTTCCGCGTCCAGCTTCCCCGGCTTCAGCAGAATCGCGTCCGGAATCGCCATCTTCCCGATGTCGTGCAGGAACGCTCCCCGCGCGATAATCCGCGTCTGCGCCATCTCCACCCCGCAGTGCCGCGCCAGCGCGATGGTGTACGCCGTCACCCGCCTCGAGTGTCCTTCCGTCTCCTGATCTTTCAAATCCAGCGCGTCGCCCAGCGCCTCCAGCGTGATGTCGTACGACCGCTCCAGATCCGCCATCGCCTGCCGCAGCATCTCCGTGCGCGCCGATACCAGCTGCTCCAGATTGTGCCGGTACACCGAGTTCTGCTGCACCAGCCGCCGGTAGTCCAGCGCCCGCCGCACCGTCACCAGCAGCTGCTCTTTCTCGAACGGCTTCAGCAGATAGTCGTATGCGCCCTTGCGCATCGCCGAGATCGCCACCCCGACGTCGTGGATCGCCGTCACCATCACCATCGGCGTATCCGGCTGCTTCTCCCGCATCTGCTCCAGCAGCCCTATCCCGTCCAGCCCGTTCATCACGATGTCCGACAGGATCAGATCGTACGGCTCGTCCCGCTCCAGGTGCTCAATCGCCTCCAGACCGTTCGCGGCCAGCACCGGCGTGTAGTTCGACTTCTCCAGCATCGCCGCCATCAGCGTCCGCACGTAGGGCTCGTCGTCGACGATCAGGATTCGCTCTGCCGCCACTGCTCCTCCATACCCCAACCAGATCTCGCGGCCCTCAGGGCTTTCTTGGTCTGCCAATGAGCCCGATCTATCGTATCCTGCGGAATTTGTGCTCAGGATGCAATTCCCGGAATGGGGAGGGCGACAGGACCATTTTGGGTCACTACCCGCTCCCCTCCCTCCACGCGCCATTTTCTGCCCTTGCCCCACCCCCGCCTTTCCCCGTTCCGGCATCCAAGCTTCGTGGTATCTTCTTTCTGGTAGATCTGTCCCCAGACACCTCATGTTGTTCGATCTCGAAAAGCATTCGGCCAAAATGTCCGCACGGGAGATGGCCCCGCAACGCCTCGAAGACAGGCAGCGGGATATCTACGACAGCCATCGCCACCGCGTCTTCTCCGTCTCCTGCTACATGACCGGCAACGAAATCGAGGCCGAGAATATCCTCCGCTGCGCCTTCGTTCGCGCCTTTCGTTCCGCTCCCGAGCCCGACCACGCCGTCATCGATACCGCGCTCGTCCAGGAGCTTTGCGACCAGCAGGTCCTTCGCACCGACGACCAGCTTCCTCCTCCCGATACCGGCTTCCTCCCGCCGCGCCATAACATCCTGCGCACCGAACTCGAAGAGGCCATCCGCTATCTGCCCTCTGCCGAACGCCTGGTCTTTCTCCTCGTGGATGTCGAGGGGTATTCCACCCATCGCGTTGCCTAATTGCTGCAGATGAGCGACTCGCTGGTGCTGCGCACGGCCCTCACCGCCCGCCTCCGCCTGCGCGCTGAGCTGGCCAGCCTGCGCGAATCGCAGGCTGCCTGATTCCTCCAGCCTGATCCTTCATTCCCCCTCCCTGCCCGGCCCCGCTCCCCTGCGCGCTTCCTGCTGGGCCCTCCGGTTCCTCGCCCAGCCCTCCTTCGTCACCTGCTGCGCCCGCCCTACCGCCAGCGCATCCGCCGGAACATCCTTCGTGATCACCGATCCCGCTCCGATATAAGCCCCGTCTCCAATCGCCACCGGCGCCACCAGCGCCGTGTCGCTGCCGATAAACACGCCATCCCCGATCAGCGTCGAGTGCTTCGCCACGCCGTCGTAATTGCAGGTGATCGTCCCCGCTCCGATGTTCGTGCCCTTTCCGATCTGCGCGTCGCCCAGATACGTCAGATGGTTCGCCTTCGAGCCCGCCCCCAGCCGCGTCTTCTTTGCCTCCACAAAGTTCCCCATCTTCGCCCCTTCGCCGATATGGCAGCCCGGCCGCAGATGTGCATACGGGCCCAGCTGCGCGCCTTTCTCAATCTGCGCATCCGCGATCACGCATCCCTCCAGAATCGTCACCCGATCCCCCAGCGTCGAATTGCGGATCACGGAGTAGGACCGGATCCTGCAGTCGCTTCCCACCCGGGTCTCCCCCAGCAGCTGGGCAAACGGTTCGATCACCGTATCCGGCCCCACCTCCACCCCCATATCGATCGTGACCGTCTCCGGTCGATAGACGCTCACGCCTTCCGCCATCAGCCGCTCCACCGCCCGCATCCGCAGCTGCCGGTCCAGCTCCATCATCTCCGCGATCGTGTTGGCTCCCAGCACCTCCGTCGCCTGCGCCGCATCGAACGCCACCACCCGTTCTCCCGCTTCATGCAGCATGCGCGCCACATCCGTCAGATACAGCTCCCGGTGCGCGTTGTCCGCCCGCAACTGACCGATGTGCCGGTATAAAGCCTCCCGCCGGAACGCATAGATTCCCGCGTTGATCTCGCTCACATCCTCCTCGCCCGCCTCGAGCGCTTTCTGCTCCACGATCGCCGTCACCTCCGGCGCTCCCGGCCTCTTCCGCAGAACCCGCCCATAACCCGCCGGGTTTGCCGGCTTCGCCGTCAGAATCGTCATCGCTGCCCTTTCCCACAGATGAAAATCCCGAAGCGCCACAATCGTCCCCGAACGCAGCAGCGGCACATCCCCCGACAGCACGATCAGTTCGTCGTACTCCCTTGTCTCCCGCTCCGCGCACTGCACCGCATGCCCCGTCCCCCGCTGCTCCTCCTGCACCACGAACCGCACCCCGGTGTTGCGCACCGCCGCCTCTACCGCCTCCGCCTGATGCCCCACCACCACCACGATGTCGTGCGGAGGAACCACCTGCGCCGCCGCCGCAATCACATGGCACAGCAGCGGCTTGCCGCCGATCTCATGCAGCACCTTGGCCCGCCTGGACTTCAGGCGTGTCCCCCTGCCCGCCGCCATAATCACAATGCCCAGTCCCATCGGCCCTCGACTCTCCTCGCTCGCGAAACTCGGCAGCCCTTGCCCCGCTGCCCCGTTCATCCTCTCTGACGCTACTTTTGGCCGCCCCAGGTGTCAAACCACCTCCCCGGCTCGCCCACCCGCCTTCTTACCAGGAAGGCACCACCTCCCCGCAACCCTGTCCTCCACCCCCTGCGCATTGCGTATACTTTGCTGTCAGCCACCCACTCGAGGAACCTGATGCCCTGTCTGGAACTGAAGCTCGCGTCCCAGCCTCATCCCGTGCCTGCCAGCCGCCTCCGCGCCCTGCTCGAGCGGCCCGGCGCCGCCATCCTCCGCCGCAATCACGTCGCCGAGGCTCCCGGATACGACACCGTCCACCTCCGCAATCGCATCCGCATCGCCGCCG
>JBAUGH010000026.1:0-5576 GCA_049679565.1 Acidobacteriaceae bacterium | reverse complement strand
TTCGCCGGCTCTTCGCGCGTCTTTGGCTGCCTTCAGGGCAGCTTCTGCACTGGCATTCCTTCCGGAACCTTCAGCTCGAATGTCTGATCGTTCAGGGGGAGATTCACCCGCAGCTTCTGCACTGTGATCAGGATCTGCTCCTGCTGCTGCGGCCATCGAATGGTGATGGTCCCGGGAAAACGCACGGCGCCGAAGGTCTGCAGCGCTCCGTACATCGCCTGGGTCTGGATTTGCCCGCTCCGGTCGTAAATGTCCTCCTCGATGGGGCGCAGTTCGGTGCGGCTGAAAGTGATCACGCGCTGCGGCTGGAGAATATTGCTGTTGTCCTGGTGATCGGCGACGGTCAGCAGATATTCCGGCTGGATCATCAGCTTCTTGGTCTTCGGATCGACCACCATGTCGCTGTCCGCGGTTGGCAGCAGCTCATCCTTCGGCTCGATCTTAGGAATCAGCATCGCGTTGAAGAACATGAAGGGGCGCATGTTCTCGAGCGCGTTCGGCGAAGGCTGAGCCAGCGTATTGGTTCCTTCAATCGCCTTGTTCTTCGGCGGAATCACCAGGGTGAAGGCGTCCCCGTTGCTTGCCATGTCGAAGGCCGGCGAATGCACCACCGGCAGATAGCCGATCACCCGCAGCGATTCCGGCTTGCGCAGCAGGATGTAGCCGCTGAAAGGGGTGATGGTCTTCTCTTTCCCGCTCAGAGTGCCGCCCGAGGTCGCGGTGAAGGTCACGGTCGCGCTCAGCGCGTCGATGGCATCGTACTGGCGGTTGATCAGGTCGACCAACTGCTGCGGGGTTGCCGTCTGCACCGGGGCGGTCGGCATCTTCGCCTGAGGCACGCGCCGCGTATGCCACAGACAGCCGTTCAGGGCCGGCAGAGCCAGCATCAGCGCGACAACAGCCCGGGTTCGGTTTCGATGCATTCTGCTCAGCAAACTGCGAGTATATTCGCTACCATCCTGCCTCTGGCGGCTCTCCGCATCATTGCGGCTGCGCAGCCTGGCGCACCGCGCGCCGGTACGCTTCCACATCCTTCGCGTGCTCCTCCAGCGTCGTCGAAAACCGCGACTGCCCCGAAGGATCCGCGCCCGCTGCCACGAAATAGAGATAATCCGTCTGCGCCGGATGCATGGCTGCCTCGAGCGACTTCACCCCCGGATTGCAAATCGGTCCCGGCGGCAATCCCGGATGCCGGTAGGTGTTGTAGGACGAGTCAGCGTCCAGGTCGGACTGATAAATCGTCCCCCGGTAGCGCCCGTCGAGCAGCGCAGCATAAATCACCGATGGATCGGTCATCAGCGGCATGTCCTTGTCCAGCCGGTTCACGAAGACGCTGGCCACCAGCGGCCGCTCCGAATCGACCGGCGTTTCCTTTTCCACCAGCGACGCCAGCGTCACCGTCCGGTGGATATCGCCTCCGGTCAGGCCGATCGCGCGCGCTTCTTTCCGGAAACGCCCCACCATGACGGCCATCATTTCCTGCGGATCCGTATGCCGCGCGAACTTATAGGTATCGGGAAACAGATAGCCCTCGAGGCTGGGGGCCGCCGGGTCGATGTCTTTGATCAGCCCCACATACTCCTTCGCTCCGGCCACAAAGGCCGCCTTGGTGCCCAGCCCGGCCGCTTCCACGCGCGTTCCGATGTCGAAGACGTTCGATCCCTCCGGAATGGTCAGCGCGACGGTATAGACCTCGCCCCGCCGGATCTTCTCCCATACCCCGGTCATCGGCAGCGGCTGGTCGAAGCGATATTCCCCGGCCTTGAGCACCCCGCCCCGCGCCATGCGCAGCCCGAGGAAAACGTACTCGCTGCGAATGATCCCCTGCTGCTTCAGCTGCACGGCAATCTGCCGGCTCGAAGTCCCGGGCAGGATGTCGACAAAGGTCTCCGTCCGCGGCCCGGCCGGCACCAGGAGGGCCCAGGCCACCGCACCCGCCGCAACCACAATCAGCAGAAAAATCAAAAGGAAAAAGCGTCGCACGAGACCCTGAATCCCTGCTCCCTGAATTCTTACTCTTAGATTCCCTAACTCATTCTAAGATGCGGTCTTTGTCTGCGCCTGTGCCCTTCGCGGGGTAGGATCATCCTGTGCCACCCCGCCTCCTCGGTCTCGACTTCGGCAGCCGGCGCATCGGGGTTGCCGTCTCCGACGAACTGGGCCTCACGGCGCAACCGGTTCTGACCCTGCAGCGCAAAAACCTGAAGCAGGACCTCAGGTCCCTCGGCCGCCTCCTCCGCAAATTCAACTGCGCCGCCATCGTGGTCGGCCATCCCCTGTACATGTCGGGCGATGTCAGCCCCCAGGCGGCCAGAACCCAGGCCTTCGCAGAATCGCTCCGCGCGGCCTTTTCGCTCCCTGTTCACCTGTGGGACGAGCGCCTGTCCTCGGCCGAAGCCCACCGCCACCTGCACGCCGCCGGCCGCCCCCTCCAGGAGCATCGTGCGGTCGTCGACCAGGTCGCTGCCGTATTGATTTTGCAGAGTTTCCTCGACGCCCATCGCGCCGAATCCGACGTCGTATAATCAGAACGAGGGGCCGTTTCCCAGCCCCAGGATCCACCATTTTCCTTACAGGGTTCCGATCTTCTCCGTCGCGAAGCGGCAGCAGGCTTTCCCGTTTCGGAGTGCAGCGCTTTTGCCCACGACGCCCTGGAACCGGCCCTGACGGACCAACGATTCATGCCCGAACACATCAAACGCAAACTGCAGGAAGAGATCAAGCAGCTCGAACACGAGCTGACCCATGAATTGCCCGCCGAAATCAAAAAGGCCGTGGCTATGGGCGACCTCAGCGAGAACGCCGAGTACCACATGGCCAAGCAGCGCCAGGACTTCGTCAATGCGCGCCTGGGCCAGCTCAAAAAACGCATGGCCGAGCTGGCCCTCGTCAATCTCGCCAACATACCGCGCGACCGGGCCGCTTTCGGTTCAACCGTTCTCGTCTACGACACATCGAAAGATGAGAAAATCGAGTACAAGCTGGTGACCAGCGAGGAATCGGACGTGAGCAAGGGCCTCATCTCAACCACCTCTCCCATCGGCAAATCCCTGGTGGGAAAACAGGTCGGCGATATGGCCACCGTGGTCACGCCCAACGGCAAGCGCGAGCTGGAGGTCCTCAAGCTGGTCACTATTCACGACGAAGCCGAAACCGCTGAGGCCGAAGCCGGAAAGTAGAGGCCGTATGGCCGCCGAGAAGACCCCTATCACCTGGACTCGCGCGTTTGGCGCCGGCTGCGGCGTCCTCCTGCAGGCGATCGTTGACGGTCTCTCGCTCACCCGCATCTCGCCCAACGTCCTCACCTTCCTCGGCCTGGTGATCAACACCGCCGCGGCCGTCCTGTTCGGCTTCGGCAACGCCCACAACTACGTCCGTCTGTTTCTCTACGCCGGTTTGGTGATCATCGGCGCCGGCATCTTCGACATGGTCGACGGCCGGGTCGCCCGCCAGACCCAGCAGGTCACGGTCTTCGGCGCGTTCTTCGATTCGGTCATCGACCGCTACTCCGACGTCGTCCTGTTCTTCGGCCTGCTGGTCTTCTACGCGCGCGGAAACCGCCTGTTCTATGTCTTTCTGGCGGCCTTCGTCATGGTGACGTCGCTGATGGTCAGCTACACCCGGGCCCGCGCCGAAGCCCTCATCGGCAAGTGCAAGGTCGGCTTTATGGAGCGCCCGGAACGGGTCGTCCTGATCATCATCGGCGCGCTCTTCGAGCGCTGGGAAGCCATGGCTCCGGTGCTCTGGATCCTCGCCGTCATCTCCACCGTCACGGTCATCCACCGCATCCGCTACACCTACGAGCAGACGCGCCACCTCGCGCCGGTCCGCGAGGTCCAGCCCATCCTGCAGGCGGCTCCCCCGCCGATCGGCGCCGATCCCGGCCGCGACCTGCCCGCTCCCAACGCGCCCCAGGCGTAGCCAGCAGTGGGTTCAGGTTCTCTGTAGTTCGCCGACCTCGCGAATCAGGACAGGCAATTTGTACTGGACGATCTCCCAGACAATTCTGTCGTCGATGTTGGCGTAGGCGTGAACAAGAATATTGCGGAAGGCGATGATATTTCGCCCTTCGCTGATCCCCGCAGCGACCTCCGGATCCTCTCGCGTCAACTGCAGAAGAGCCTCGCCAACAATGGAAAAGGCACGCTCGACTGGCAGACGCAGCATGGGATCGGATTGATACTCGTCGAAGCTCCTGCCTCCGTGAATCGAGCCGCCAGGCCTGCCGCTTCCTGGATATCGAACAGATACTTCTGCGCCTCAAGCCGCATATAAGAGCGCCCGGCTTGGCTCGATCCCCTGCAGGAAAAAAGGATTCCGGACAGCCGACGGAATCACCAGATCGACCGGGCGACCCAACAGGGCCTCCAGCCGTTCTTTGAAACCGAAGAAAGCGTTCGCGTACTCTCCCGGCGGCAAATCTCCGAACTCTACCAGAAAATCGTAATCGCTGTGCTCGGGATCGAATTGCCATCCGGTTGCGGACCCAAACGCCTCCAGCCGGCGAACGTGGTACTCCCGGCAGAGCTCGACCAATCCCGCCTTGTGGCTGACAAGTGTCGAAACCATGGGCTCATTCCCGATCACTGCGAGAATACCACCTGAACGGATTCGAACCCCGATCGCAACGGCTCCCCCTTCACTCCCTGAATATCCCCTTCGGACACATCACGTGCACCCCCACGTTCCCGTCCACCAGCTGGGTGATATCCACGTCCGCCGCCACGCTGGTCAGCATGTAAGCATCGTCCCGCGACAGATGCTTGTCCGTCACCAGGAAATCGATCATGTTCCGCACCGCCATCTCCGTCGCGGTCTTCAGGTCCGGGCTGAACCCCATGCTGATGTAATATCCCGGCGTTTCCGCACGGGGCCAGAGCAGATGCTGATCCTTGTGCACGATGAAGCGGAATGTCCCGGTCAGGAAGGTTTCCATGGCCGTGATGTCCACCTCGCCGTTGCCCTGCCCGGCGTGCCCGTCGCCGGCTTCGAACAGCGCGCCCTTCACATGCACCGGCAGAAAGAGCTTCGTTCCCGCCACCAGCTCCTTGTTGTCCATGTTGCCGCCATGCATCCACGGCGGCGCGCTGTTGTAGCGTCCCGCCGAGGGCGGCGGCGCGTCGCCCATGCTCCCGAAAAAAGGATGCAGCGGAATATCGATGCCCGGTCCGAAGTGCCCGATCATCGTTTCCCGGTCCAGCGGAATGATCTTCGTCTTCCCGTAGGGAAAGTCGTCCGGGAGAAATCCGCGGCCCACGCCGAATCCGTTGCACGCAAATGGCGCGTCGATGTCGATCTTCAGGATGTCCACTTCGAGCACGTCGCCCGGCTCCGCCTCGGCGATCTCCACCGGTCCGGTGAGGATGTGCCCGCCCGGCCCCTTGTCCTTCACCTGATCGAAGATGGGCTGGTTGTACGCGGGAATTTCCGCAGCCGGCACGCCCTCCTCTTCCAGCCGATCGTTGGGTCCGCAGGTCGACAGGGTCTGCATCCGCACCGTATCGCCCGAGTGCACCGTCAGCACCGGCTTCGCCTTCGACCAGTAATATCCCCACTCCACCGTCGCCGGCGTCGCC
>JBAUGH010000025.1:0-10865 GCA_049679565.1 Acidobacteriaceae bacterium | reverse complement strand
CCGCTAAACACTGTCGTCACGCTTTTGTCATGCAAAAATCCCTTCAAAAGCATCGCACGGCCCATGACCAACACCCTGGCTCAACGTTCTGTCACCGTCACCCCCCCCGCGAAAATCGATGGGAAATGGCGACGGGTTCCAGCCGCTTACGGACGAAACGGCCGCATCAGGCCGGGCTACGCTCAGCTGGGAGATCAGCAGCTTGAATTTGTCGATCCGGCTTACTAGATACGTCTCTACGAGAACCAGCAGGCAAAATACATCCCCGCTGGCCGCAATGCCACCGACGCGGAAGCACGGCGCAAAGCGGAGGAACTGGCCCCGAGCAAGACCCTGGCGGGCGTGATCGAGAACCACAGTCGTACCTGAGCCGTGCTGCTTCAGCGCAAATCGGACCACCGAATACACCCCGGGCTCCCGATGGGCAGGGCGCCAGGCCTGCAATCCTTACCGCGATCTCCGCTCAAACTTCCAATCTATGCATATACCCCTACGCAACGTCATAGCCCAGGGAACACAAGGCGCGTTCATCCCGCATTCCTCGTTATTCATCACGGAAATGCCATTGTCTGACCCAGCTGTGTTTGGCGGGACAATTGCTCTTCGTCGCAGCCAGAAGGCGCACATGAGATAACGATGCACTCCTGCGAAGCGGTGTCACTCTCATCTCTGAGGCCAGTGATGAGGATCTCTCTTTTGGTGCATCCGGTTGCGATATGAAAGCGCTCGGATGCACTTTCCAATTGAACCTGTTCCGGCCAAAGGAAAATCGGATGCAAAAGCTCCTCACGCTCTGTTTTCTTCTATTCTTCGCCGTAGCTATCCTGCCAGAAGGCGTTCAAACGGCGCGAGCGCAGGCAGAGCCCTATGCTGCCTTGGCTCCGCTGGACGAGTACCTGATGCCGAAGGATGTGGAGATCGCTCTGGCTCGCAGTGCGGCACCCGCCTCCGTTTCAGACGACGCCACGGTGATGGTGCTGGAACGGCGCGGATACACAACTGCGGTGCCGGGCACGAACGGCTTCCTTTGTTATGTGGAGCGATCCTGGGCCAAGGCCACAGACGATCCGGAGTTCTGGAATCCCAAATTGCGTGCCCCCAATTGCTTCAATAAGGCGGCGGCGCGAACCATCACTCCTATCTATCTGATGAAGAGCCGACTCGTGCTCAGCGGGGACTCCAGGGCGCAGATCGCGCGGGAGATCGCCACGTCCCTGGACCACAAGAAGATACCTGCGCTGGCGTCGGGAGCGATGTGCTACATGATGTCGAAACAGCAGTACCTGAACGATCAGAGCAAAAGCTGGCATCCGCACCTTATGTTTTATGTTGCGGGCGATGCGGCGAAGAGTTGGGGCGCAAATCTGCCTGGCTCGCCGGTGATTGCGGTCAATGATCAGGAGGCCCGGGTGACGGTCATGATGGTCGTGGTGCACAAGTGGTCAGACGGAACACCGGACCAGCGCTGAACGGCCGAAGATCGGAGCCCGCCCCCGCCGCATACTTTGCAGGTGCCTGACCACCGTGTAGACGGGTTGTCAAGGACAGCACAGTTGTTTCGGGCGCGCTCCACAACCCAGCGGGTGAGGTTGATCTTTGAGCGCAGGTATATGTCCCGACTTATACCCCCTTCGATTCCATATAGGATGGTGGATCCATCGGCTGGCTTCTCCCCCAAGATAGCTATCTCAGAAGAGAATCCATCTCCAGGTGGCTCGCAGCGTCGATGCGTTCTTCCGATAGTCGGAATTCCAATCGACGCAGGTCTTCCTACACAACGCCATAGCTGTTATGTGCGTTTGTCATTCATCCCACCTTTGTGAGCGTTCATCCCGATTCCATCGTTGTTTGACCCAACTGGCTTTGGACCGTCGGTTGCTCCTGAACCGGATACAGGCCGGGCCGCAATTCGTTCGCCCGGACATTCGTACCGATGCACAACGAGCAACTTATGGAGGAGCTGGAATGACGCAACTCAGACTAAAGTGGATCATGGCGACGGTCGCGATTGTTCTGTGGACCTGCACAGGCGCGGGCCCGGCCCATAGCCAAGCGACGAACACCGGTACCGTGGTCGGCCAGATCGCGGACTCGACCGGCGCGCTGATTCCGGATGCAGACATTACGCTGATGGACTCCAGCACCGGCATTACCCTGCACAGCACGACCAACGAGCAGGGCAAATACATTTTTCCCAACGTGCCTCCGGGCACCTACTCAATGACCGCAACGAAATCGGGCTTCTCAACGGCGAAATCAGTGGGGCTGATCGTGAACATCAGCACCCAGCTCACGACAAATCTGACCATGAAAGTGGGCGGCGGAACGGAGACAGTGCAAGTCCAGGTGCTCGGAACCGAACTACAGACGCTCAACTCCACGGTCGGCCAGACCATTCCCCAGGAGGCCATCAACGCGCTGCCCAGCCTGAACCATGATGTGAACACCTTCACGACAATGCAACCGGGCGTGGATCCGACCGGCAGCGTGGCGGGCGCGGTCAATGATCAGAGCACCTTCCTGCTGGACGGTGGCCAGATCACCAACGATATGGACGGCAACATGGCCGTTTATACCAGCAGCTTCGCGGGCGACCCTACGGGCGTGATCGGAGCCAACGATCCGACGGGGGTGATGCCAACGCCGCAGGACAGCATCGAAGAAGTGAAGGTGAACACCGCCAACCAGACGGCGGACTTCGACAACTCGGCGGGCGCGCAGGTGGAATTTGTGACACCGCGCGGGACGAATAAGTGGCACGGCGGGGTCTACGAGTATTACCTGGACAACGGGTTCGACGCTAACACCTGGCAGAACAATCAGAATGGGACTCCGCTCACGCAATATCACTACAACCGGTTCGGGGCGAAGGCTGGCGGTTTCATTCTGCCGGCACTCTCGGGCGGAAGAACCTATCTGTTCGGATTCTTTGAAGGGTTCCGCTTCCCTCAGTCGGAAACGATCAGCAGGGCGGTTCCATCGCCCAGCCTCATGGCGGGAACCATTTATGCGAATGTAAGCGGCACTATGGTTCCTTACAGCCTGAAATCGATCGATCCGCGCGGCATCGGCCTCAATCCCGATGTCGCGGCCATGTGGAGCAAGTACGAGCCGAAGGGAACGATTTCCGGGAGTCCCGGAGCCGCGCTGTGCGGACCCCTCACAAACACGGTGTGTGACGGCTACAACGCGGTTGCCTTCATCGCTAACATGTCTATCCCCCAGAGCAGCAACGACCTGGCGTTCCGCGTAGATCACGATTTCAGTTCGAAGTGGAACTGGTTTGCCAGCTATCGCTACTACAAACTGAACCAGGTTGCCGA
Organism: Acidobacteriaceae bacterium; assembly: GCA_049679565.1. GTDB lineage: Bacteria > Acidobacteriota > Terriglobia > Terriglobales > Acidobacteriaceae > Palsa-343. The sequence goes on along the minus strand of JBAUGH010000025.1, from coordinate 7,542 downwards.
TGAGCAAATCGATATCGGCGGATTCTTCCCGGGCGACAAGCTGGGGGATCCGGCCGCATTGGCGAATCGGCCGCAGCAGCCGTCCTACTTCGTTACTGGTCTGACGACCAGCATCACGACGAACCTGACCAACGACTTCCACTACAGCTTCCTGCGCAACTTCTGGCAATGGGGCGACGACAATGCGCCGCCACAAATATCCGGCCTGGGCGGGGCGCTGGAGCCGGGGGGAGAAAACGCGACGTATTCGCTGATTCCGTTCAACGTGAACACGCAGAGCATCCGCACGCGCTTCTGGGACGGGCAGGACAACTTCTTCAGCGATAACTTCTCGCTGCTGAAGGGCAACCACCTGCTGCAGTTCGGCGGGCAGTACCAGCACAACTACAACTACCACGAGCGCAGCGACAACGGCGGCGGGATCAACTTCACACCAACGTATCAACTGGGCGACGAGGGGGGATCGGGCGCCGTAGACATGTCCGATCTGGGGGGCGGATACCCCTCGAACAACACGACGGCCCGCCTGGCGGCGGCTGCTCTGGGCATCGTGACCGACTCGCAGGTCGCGTACACCCGCAGCGGGGCGAACCTGGCGCTGAACCCGCCGCTGACGCACGCATTCGATCAGATGCGGATCGACTACTACAACGGGTACTTCAGCGACAGCTGGCACATGAAGCCCAGCCTCACGCTGACCTACGGCATGGGCTACACGCTGGAAATGCCGCCGGTAGAACAGAACGGCAAGTCGACGGTGCTGGTGGACGATGCCGATGAGCCGGTGGTGACGGAAGATTATCTGGCCCAGCGGAAAGCCGCTGCCGAGCAGGGTCAGGCGTACAACCCTGAACTGGGATTTGCGCTGGTCGGTAACGTGGGCGCCGGGGATAAGTACCCGTATGATCCGTTTTACGGTTCCTTCAGCCCCCGGGTGGGCGCGGCGTGGAACCCCAGCTTCTCCAGGGGGACGGTAGTGCGCGGCGGCTACGGGCGCATTTACGGACGCCTGAACGGCGTGGATCTGGTGCTGGTGCCGCTGCTGGGCACCGGGCTGATCCAGGCGGTGCAATGCAAACAGAACTTCATGAACGGCACGTGCGGAGGAGGCAATCCGACGGCGGCGAATGCATTCCGTATCGGCGTTGACGGCAACACCGCTCCACTGCCGGCGGCGGCACCGACCCTGCCCCAGCCAGCCTATCCGGGATATAACCTGATCGCCGGGGCGGCCGCTGAAGCGATGGATCCGCACTTCCGTCCGAACGTCATCGACTCACTCGATCTGACGATTCAGCGGCAGGTCGGCCAGAAGTCGCTTCTGGAAGTGGGCTACATCGGCCGTATTATTCATCACGAATATCAGCCGATCAACCTGAACGCGGTGCCGTACATGATGTCGTTGGGCGGCCAGCAGTTCCAGAGTGCGTATGCCAATCTACAGAGATACCTCGGCTGCGCGACGTCGGCGGCTGCCTGCGGCGCCAGTGTACCGGCGGCGGGAACGGCGGCGTATACCAGCTACATCAGTTCCGTTCCCGCGCAGGCGTTCTTCGAGTCGGCGCTGAAAGCATCGGGCTACTGCAACGGGTACGCGAGCTGCACCGCTGCTGTTCTGGATCAGGAAGGACCGAACGGCACCGGGAACCTGCTGACTCAACAGGTCTGGAGCCTGTGGTCCGATCTGGACAATGGGAACCTGAGCATCCCGCGTACGATGATGAACACGCCGATTCCTGGGTCCCTCTACGGATCGGGCGGCGCAATGACCAGCGGCATCGCCGAGAACGCCAGCGTGGGCTACGGGAACTACAACGGCGGCTTCATCAGCTTCGGCACGCGCGGCTGGCATGGCCTGACGATGCAGCACAACTTCACCTACAGCAAGGCGTTGGGCACCGGTGCCGACGTTCAAGCCACCAGTGAATACACGCCGAACGATCCCTATGATCTGCGGAAGATGTACGGCCTGCAGAATTTTTACCACAAGTTCGTCTACAACACCTACATCGTGGCGCAGGAGCCGTGGTTCAGGAGTCAGAAGGGCCTGCTGGGCCGCGCGGCAGGGGGCTGGGCGTTTTCGCCCATCTTCACTGCCGGTTCCGGAACGCCGCTGAACTGCCTCCCTACGTCGGGTGGCCAGGGCCAGGCATTCGGCGCTGCTGATGATGTCAACTACGCCGATAACGAGCAGTGTGTGTTCACCACGCCCTATCATGGCGGACACTCGGCTCATTTCGGAGTCGCCGGCAGCAACGGCATCGGAACGGCAACCTCCAACACCCCGGTGAATTACTTCGCGAATCCGGCGGCGATCTTTGCCCAGGTACGCGCACCCATCCTGGGCATTGACACGCAGAATCCGGGACAGGGTCCGATCACCGGGATGCCGTACTGGAATATGGATGGGCAGATCAAGAAGGACGTCCGGATTGCAGAATCAGCGAACTTCGAGTTCTCGTTCATCGCGACCAACATGCTCAACCACCGCCAGTTCCTCGATGCGGCCAACGGGACCCTGTGCCTGTGCACTCCTTCAACCTGGGGCGTGCTGAACACCCAGACCAACCCGCCGCGTCAGATGGAGTTCGGCGGCCGCATCACCTTCTAACCCCCAGCAAGCGGCCAGAGCGGAAACGCTCCAGCTCGTGGAGCGACAGTTCGGGCGGGAGTTCCCTCACGGGGCTTCCGCCTATTCCTCTCTCGCCCCAGGCTAAAATTTGCCAGATACAGAAGTTAATAACTCGAGGAAGTCCTGCTGCGGACTTTGTTTCGTTGGTCCCTCACCACGACTTCAGGTTCGGCCATGTCCGATTAGACCACCTGCAACCACACAATCATTCTCGTCCATCGACGCGGAGCCACTTACTGTTTAAATGTCATTGGCGCCCATCGAAGGATAGGTCTGTGACAGCAACTCACGCCTCAGGACCGTCCGTGCCGTCCGGCTGATGGGCAATGCCTTGCCGTTTCGCAGGTGAACGAAGGCGTTGCCGTAGCGCGGCAGGTCGAACTCTGCGACATGGTCCAGATTGACGATTGCATTTCGGTGTACGCGAACGAAGCGCTCCGGATCCAGATGGGTGTACGCGTCTTTAATCGTCGTTCTGTGTTCGTAGCTGGTATCTTGCAGGTGCAGCCGAACCAGGTTTCCGTGGCTTTGAATCCACAGGACATCCTTCATCGATACCAGGACGATTTTTTCCCCTGCCTTTACGGCTATTCGGCTCAGGTATCTCTCGGCCGTTGTTCGCGAGACTCTTCTCAATTCGTGGACAGCATCGATTCCATAGGGAGGCCCCGTTTCTGTGACTCTTGGTTGTGAAGGGTCGGAAAGCACAGGCTCCGAACTCCTCCCCGGGGGGCCTTCCTGACTCGAATAGGTGGCCTTCCATCCAGGCATGGTCATACCGCTACTCCCTTTGGGTAATCGACTGGAGAACAAGCGCAGAACGTCAGGTTGTGGGCGTTTGGGTCGATCAAAAACAGTTCTTCATCACCAGATTCAGCCACCCTGTCTCTCAACTGCTGTGACCATCATGTTTCCTGGGTTGAATTGACGCTTGACGGACAGGTTAGATGTTGATATCAACCTATTGGAGCGTATGTCAAATACCGAGCCGATCTCTTTTGCCACGACGATCCGCGTGCGGGACTGCTGCCTGTGTCTCCACGTGCAGCGCGCGGCGCGCGCTCTCGCCAGGCGCTTCGATCTGGCGCTGCGGCCGGTCGGCCTGACAAACGGCCAGTTCTCACTCATGATGTCGCTCAATCGTCCCGAGGCGCCGGGCATGGCCGCGGTGGCCGACCTGTTGGCGATGGACCGCACCACGTTGACCGCTGCGCTCAAGCCGCTCCAGCGCCGCCGGCTGATCAGGATCAGGGTGGATCCGAAAGACCGCCGCAGTTGCAAGCTGCATTTGACGGTGCCGGGGAAGAAGCTGCTGGCGGAGGCTGCTCCCGTGTGGGAGCGGACGCATGCCCAGCTGGAAAAAGCGCTTGGAGAGGAAGATCCGGAACGCCTGCGTCGGAATTTGCAGAAGCTGGGGTAAGAAGCAATCATCGGCGTCCTGTCTGCTGGTTCCCTTCCCGGCCCTCGTTCCGCCTAAACAGCAGCTCGACGTATCGGCGCAGGTGATCGACCATCATCTCCGCAACTTCTGGCCCGTCGTGCGCTTTGGCCAGGATGAAAGAGCCCTGGAACACCGCCTGGGTGTAGAGCGCCAGGCTGCGTGGGGTCCATTCTCCATGCACGTCGTACTTCTCCATCGCCGCCGCAATGTCCGGCTCCAGTGTCGCCGCGTGCCCGCTGATGCTCTGCTCGCACGCCTTCTGCAGCTGCGGATGAGTCGCGTACACCTCCTGCACCATCGTCCCCACCAGGCAGGTAAAGTCGTCGATCGCCCCGTGCAGCAGGGATTTCCGAAAATCAATGTAGGCGAGCAGCCGGTCCAGGGGCTCTTCAACCGCCTGATACGGCGCCGAGGCAAACAGTACCTCCGTCTCCTCGTTCCAATGCTCCGTAGCCGTCAGAGCCATATCTTCTTTGCTCTTGAAATGATAAAAAAAGCTGCCCTTGGTTAGTCCCGCAGCCTCACAGATATCCTCCACCCGCGTCGCCTGGTATCCTTTCTTTCGGATCACGTAGAAGGCCGCTTGCAGTAGCCGCACCTTCGATTCATGCTGAATTTGCGCGAGTTGCTTCATGTACCAACTGGTTGGTACTTAACCTTATGGCAAATTGAAATCCGTGTCAAGCTCCTTCTGGACTTCTGGACTTCTGGAGGCGGGCACTCCTGAGTTTTCAGGACCTTTCGCCTCCCGAGAGTCCATACCATCGCTTTTCCCAGAGAAGTGCCCCCCAGGCACTCGTCGGCTGCCTTAACGTCTGCTCCCAAAAGGTCAAGCGAACTCTTTGAACGCTATTTTGGACGGTAGGATCGAGCACGAGCAGCATCTGGACTCGTAGGCAACCGGTGTGCGATATTGCCGGGATGCCGACCTTCCAGCCAAGGCGACCTCTCATTTATGCCTGACTTGCCCTGAAGTCAACATTTCCGCTTTCCGCGATTCGGTATACGCCGAAGTCAATTCAAACGGGAACGACGGTCGGGAGGACGAGCCACGGACTATCAGTTCTGGATCGGCCAGACGATTTCCTGGTTCCATCCGCTCGGCATCTGGCAGCACATGCTGGTTCCGGTGCTCTACTTTCACGGTTACAACGATCCCACGGCCTTCCATCTGCCGGTCGTCTGGAACAATCGGAGCAACCTCTGTTCCGGACCGTCGAGAAATTCCGGTTTACCGCTGGCCCTGACCTCCGGGATGCGCCCGAGCGAATACCTGGCACTCAAATGGAGCGATATCGACTGGCGACGGGCCACGGGCAGCGTCAGTCGAACCATTCAGGTGTCAGGATCGGGATGGGCCTTCGATGACACGAAGCGGAAAAGAAGCCGACGGACTGTGAAACCGGGCGATCAATGGTGGACGATTAAGCCCACAAGACGGCATTTGAAGGCGAAGCTACCTCGAAAATAATCTCGCTCCTTCGCACCGTAACCTTGCTGCATCGCCGTGTCGCAATGTTCAGCAAGGGGAAGAAAGCCTTTTGGGACAGGGGCTGATCCAGCCCACCCAATCCTTAAAAGTTGCGCCTTTCGTGTCGGACCTGAGATTGTCATGCGGAAGTGGTCTGCCGGACGGATTTCAGCGCTATTTCCCCAAAATTTCCCGTTGTCATGCGCCCCTTCCGTTGTCCTGCAAAACGGGCCGCCGACGGCCAATTGGGCAAAAAATATGGAAAATCGGGAAAATCCGGAATGCTGGTTAACTCATGTTGATTGAGTTTTTTAATAGAAAACAAGGAACTTGTCTGGGAGTTCTGGCGGAGAGAGAGGGATTCGAACCCTCGATAGAGCTTTTCAACCCTATAACGGTTTAGCAAACCGCCGCCTTCAGCCACTCGGCCATCTCTCCGGCTCGGTTGTGGCCAGTATATAGGAAGGAGACGGAAGCCGGGTGCCAGGTCCCGGGCCCAATCGGGTCCGGAACCCCAGGCTCAGCAGGAGCAGCAAGCGCGAGGGGTTTTCCCTGCATCCCACCTCAGGTGGCCGAAGGCCACAGCGAGAGAGGGATCTATGAGCGTTGCAGGCAGAGAAGTTTCCGGCAGCACAGACGAACGCACAGTAGTGGGATATTTCTCCGACGGTGGGGACGCGTATCGCGCTATCAACGAACTGGTCGACGAAGGTTTCCTGGCCTCGGAAGTGGGCGCGGCGTTTCGCACTCCGCGGGCGACGGCCGGCGGGACGGGCGTAGAAAACTCCCGCGACCCCATCAGCCTGCGCGACCTGACGGAGACGAACCCGGCGGTGAGGGGATCGGTGGGGGGCGTGGGTTCACACGATGAGGCGGTAACGCCGGCAGGTTTGGCACCGGGTTCGGGCAACGCGTTTCCAGGAGCGCCTACCAGCCCGGGACCGATTCCGGGCGCGGAAATTCCGTCGACGCTGCGGCACGATTTACCGGAGATGCTGCCGCATGATCTGCCCTCTGCTTCGACGGTGCGGGGGACGCGGGACGCGTGGCTGGGCCGGCTGGACGAGCGGTACGGGAGCACTGCAGCGGAGCGCAAGTCGAGCCAGAAGTTCGGCACCGGGGAAGGGCGGCTGAATCTGGTTCCGGAGCACAGTTATTCGGCGCCCGCATTCGAGACCTCGTTCCAGGGCATGGGACTGGGTGCGGACGAAGCGCGGCGGCTGAGCGGGGAACTGGGACGCGGCGGAGCGGTGGTGACCGTTCGAGCAGGGGCTCGTTCTTCGTTGGCGGAAGAGATTCTGGAGCGGAACCACGGGCGCGTGCGCATCGAGAACGCCGGAACGAGCGCGCGGGAAGCCGATCGCGAAAGTCCGGTGGAGGTGTACGGGTCGATGTGCGCGTGGTATCCGGGCGAGCAGACCCGACGGCGCGCGTCCTGAGGACTTGCCGTCCGGGCGGACGCCCTTCGCGTCCTCCGGCTCACAAGCATGCTGCTATGAAGGCGCCACTCCTTTAGGAGTGGCGCTTGCATTTTGCGAGGCGGGCGAAATGGAGTAGATTCGGAGTCTCGACTTCTCAGCCCCGGGGGAGATTCGGATCGCACAGAACGTTCAACGTGGGCGGGGCATGCGGCTGCTGCCGCTGATTGCCGCGACGTTTTTCATGGTGTCGGGCGGCCCGTATGGCATCGAGGACATCCTCGGTGCGGGCTACGTAAAAGGGCTCATCCTGTTGGTGGCCGTGCCGTTTGTGTGGAGCCTGCCGACGGCGCTGATGATCGGGGAACTGGCCAGCGCGCTGCCGGAAGAGGGCGGCTTTTACGTCTGGGTGCGGCGGGCGCTGGGGCCATTCTGGGGATACCAGGAGGCGTGGCTCTCGCTCGCGGCCAGTGTCTTCGACATGGCGATCTACCCAACGCTGTTCGTGCTGTACCTGAGCCGGCTGTTTCCGGCATGGACGTCGGGGTGGCACGGGGCCGCGTGGGAGCTGGGGCTGATC
>JBAUGH010000024.1:0-3273 GCA_049679565.1 Acidobacteriaceae bacterium | reverse complement strand
GCAGAGAGTCCGGGACAGCGTGAGAAAATAGGGGATTGCGCGCAAACACAAAGCAGGATCTCCGGGTCCTCGTCGTGCGGTTGGGAGCGATGGGTGACATCCTCCATTCCATGCCCGCGGTCACAGCGCTGCGGCAAGCGCATCCGGAGTGGACGCTGGGCTGGGCGATCGAGCCGCAGTGGGAGGGGTTGTTCTGTGCGGGGTCTGGCGACGCGGAAAGCGAGGCGATGCCGCTGGTCGACCGGGTGCACAGGGTTGCTGCGAAGCGATGGGCGAAGAGCCCGCTGCATCCGAGGACGCTGGGCGACATTCGCCGCCTGCGGCGCGAGCTGCGGGAGATGCAGTACGACGTCGCGGTCGACCTGCAGGGAGCGGTGCGGTCGGCAATGGTAGCTCGCTGGGCTGGCACGCGACGCGTCCTTGGAGAAGAGCAACCGCGGGAGTTTGCAGCGAAGTGGCTATTCGACGAGCGGGTGGCTACACGCGGAGTTCATGTGATTGAGCAGTCGGTGGAGGTGGTGAACGCGATTGCGGGAGATGACCTGCCGACGATCCTGCCGCTGTTGCCGCGCGGTTCCGCTGCAGAGACAAGAGCCGAGAGGTTGCAGCGCCCGTTTGTTCTGCTGAGCCCGGGCGCGGGGTGGGGGGCCAAGCGATGGCCTCCGCAGCGATATGGAGCCGTGGCGAAAGGACTGGCGGACGCTGGGTATCAGGTGGCGATCAACTGCGGTCCCGGCGAGGAGACGCTGGCGGAGGAGATCGTGCGCAGCAGCGGCGGCGTGGCCCAGAGCCTGAAACTCGCTATGGCCGATCTGATTGCTGTGACACGGCGAGCTTCCCTGGTGATCGCCGGCGATACGGGGCCGCTCCATCTGGCGTGCGCGCTGGATGTTCCGGTGGTGGCGATTTTTGGGCCGACGGATCCGGCGCGCAACGGGCCATTTCATACCCCGAGCCGGGTGCTGCGGCATCCGCAGAGCGTGCGCGATCACAGCCGGCGCAGCGAGCCGGAGGCGGGGCTGCTGACGATTACGGCGGATGCAGTGACGGAAGCGGCGCGCGAACTGCTGCGGGAGCGCGCCCGATGACAACGCAGTGGAGTCGCATTGCGCGGCGGGTGCGGGTGCCGGCGGGGTTTGCCTTCGCGGTGTTCTTTCTGTTGCTGGCACGGCCGACCGTGCGGTTTCTGGCGTTCAGCCTGGTGCTGGTGCTGCCGGGGCTGCTGCTGCGTGCCTATGCTTCGGGCTACGTGCAGAAGAACGAAGAGCTGACCATGAGCGGACCCTACGCGTACACACGCAACCCGCTCTACCTGGGATCGATGATGATTGCCTTTGGTTTTGCGCTGGGCGCGCGCAGTCTCTGGATCGCTGCCGCGATGGCGGTTCTGTTTGGTGCAATCTATATTCCTGTGATCCGATCGGAAGAGGACTATCTGAGAGGGCGGTTTGCCGGGTTCGCGGAGTATGCGGACCGCGTTCCCCGGCTGGTGCCGTGGAAGCTGCCGGCGCGTGGCGCGGCATCGGCGGGCGGGCGCTTCTCGGGTGCGCTGTACCAAAAACATCGCGAATACCATGCGCTGCTGGGAGCGGTTGCCATGTATGCTGCTCTCATCCTGAAACTGATATGGATACTTAAGGAAAAGGGAGCCGCTTGAGAGCAGTCTGCATTTCTTTCTTTCACCCAGGCACCTTCCGCGCTCTCTCCCTGGGACTGCTCGTCGCCGTCCTCGCGAGTCTGGCGACCGGCCGCGGACAGACGATTGCGAATCCGCAGAATGTGCCCCTCGCCCCGCCGCGCTCGGGCTACATCTTTCCTGCGAATGAAACGCTGACCTACTCGGTTGACTGGCGGGTGTTTCCCGCGGGCACGACGGTGATGCATCTGCAGCAGGATGGGAATCAGGAGAAGGTGTCGGCGACGGGCGACACGCTGGGCGCGATCAATTTGATTTATCGGGTGAGCGATCGGTTTCAGTCGTCGTTCAACCGGCAGACGGGCTGCTCGGCGGGATTTGCGAAGCAGCTGCAGGAAGGCCGGCGGCAGGTGAGCACCGACCTGAAGTTCGATTACGCTCAGAGAAAGGCTCTGCTCTCCGAGAAGAACCTGGTGAAGGGGACGAGCAAGCAGCAGCAAGCGCCGATCGGTCCATGCGTGACGGATTTGCTGTCGGCTATTTTCTATCCGGCGTCGCAGCCGCTGGCGATCGGGCAGAGCTTTCGCGTGCCGGTCGCGGATGCGATGCATACGGTGATCGTGACCATGAAGGCGGAGGCGCGGGAGACGATCAAGACACCGCTGGGCACGTATCAGACGATTCGGGTGCAGCCGACCGCCGACGCGGGCGTGGTGAAAGCGCGGGGCAACATCTGGATCTGGTACACGGACGACGAGCGGCACATTCCTGTGCAGATGCGGGCGAGGCTGTTTTGGGGAACCATTACGTTCTCGCTGACGTCTCTGGAGCCGAAATAAGGGGCTTCTCTACTGGATGCGATAGCGCTCGCGCATGAGGCGCTGGAGGCGGGGCCGGTAGAGGAGATCGAAGGCGAGCTCCTTGCCGGGAAACATGGCGAGAGCGGCACGGCGGGTGTCAGCGACCATCGCGGAGGCCTCGTCTACGGTAAGGGACATGTCCTGTCCGATCACCGACATCACCATGTTCATCATGATCTGCAGGCGGCGCAGCCTGCGCTGCTCATCCTGAAGCTCTTCCGGGGTTTGCCGGACCCGGTCCGGCCGTCGGGATTCGAGCGAAGGAAACTCGGGTTGCGGCTCCATGCCGTGCTCACCTCCGTTGGTGGATCGTACAACGGATAAGACCCGGCGGGAAACGGAAAAGATGCGCGCGCTGTCAGGCCCGCGGCATTCTGGTTCCATCCCGTGTGACCTCTGCCGCGGGATAGCGGGACCAGAGGGATGGCAGGAACGCAGCCAGCTCCTTGCCCGTCAATCGCACGCACTGACGCGGGCCGAGCTCGCGGCTGAGGTAGGCAGGAGAGAGCTCCAGCCAATGGCGACGAGCCGGCGTGTCGGCGCGATGAGGATCAAGCGCGCCGGAAGCGATATGGGCAATGGCGCGCAGCGATTTTTGGGGTTCGGTCGCAACGCTCCACTGCACGACGGCGGTGTGCAGGTCAGGAGAATCTTCCGGTATACGGAGAGCGCCCCGTTCGAGGAGGAACCGCGCTGCCCGGGGTTCCGGCGAGCTGAACGACAGGAAATCGGGTTGCAGTCCTCGCTCGACGATCTCGGCCAGGCACGCTTCAGGGT
>JBAUGH010000023.1:0-7661 GCA_049679565.1 Acidobacteriaceae bacterium | reverse complement strand
AAGTGAAGCGGCGGGTGGGCGACCGCATGTGCCTGATGGGCAATGTGAATCCGCTCGAGATTGGGGTGCGCGGAACGCCCGAAGAAGTGAAAGACGAAACCCTCGAGGTGCTGGAAGGCTCCGGCGGAGAAGGGATCATCCTCTCGGTGGGCGGCGGCACCAGTCCCGGCATGCCGAGGGAGAACATTCTGGCCATGCTGGAAGCCCTCCAGGAATTCAACGCCAAACGCTCGGCGAGCGTAGCCACGGCGGCCAGGTAGGGAAGGAAGGAAAGGGATGCCCGATTACGCTCTGATGAACCAATACCTCTATGAGGGCAATGCCGATCAGGTGGAGCGGCTGACCAGGGAAGCGCTCGCCGAGGGGCGGTCGGTGCAGGAAGTGCTCAACGAGGGACTGATCGCCGGCATGAGCGTGGTGGGCGAAGATTTCAAGCACAACGTGCTGTATGTCCCCGAGGTCCTGATCGCGGCGCGAGCCATGAAGGCGGGCATGTCCGTGCTGAAGCCGCTGCTGACCTCGAAGGACAACGTCACCAAACCGAAGGGCGTGCTGCTGATGGGCACGGTGCGCGGCGACCTCCACGACATTGGCAAGAATCTCGTGGGCATGATGGCCGAGGGCGCCGGGTTCGAGGTCCACGATATCGGCGTCGACCAGAGCCTGGATAAATTCATGGCCGCGGCGGAAAAGTGCAAGCCCACCATTATCGGGATGAGCGCCCTGCTGACGACAACCATGATGTACATGAAGACGGTGATCGACGGATTCCATGCAGCAGGACGGACGGATATCAGGATGGCGGTGGGCGGCGCGCCCATCAGCCAGATGTTCGCCGATGAGATTGGCGCCGACGGCTATGGCGCGAACGCCTCGGCGGCGGTGGATTTGTTTTTGCGGCTGGCAGAGCAGGGATAAGCATCGTGGCGCTCTATAGGATTCTTTCCTGGCAGGAAGTCCCCACCCAGATTCGGGCCGAGGACGACCTCGACGACGTGACCGTGGCGCTGGACGACCGCTTCCTGCGCGAGGTGGATATCCTTGCTGCGAAACGCGGCCTGCAGGCCGCCGACGACTATCTGGCCCAGTGGAAGTGGAGCGAGGAGAGGGAGCGCGAAGGCTCGGCGCAGCAGGTTGCGGACGCGGTGAAGGCGGAGCTGGAAGCGAAGAACCTGGCGTAATCCCACGGAATGCCTGTCAGCCTTACCATCAACGGACAAACCACCCAGGCGCTGGCCGGCGTGTCGCTGTTCGACCAGGCCGAGGCGCTCGGCATCGATGTGCCCACTTCCTGCCGCAAACAGGGCAAATGCAAAGAGTGCATGGTGGAGGTGGTCGAAGGAGCCGAGGCGCTCTCCCCGATCACCGAAGCCGAGCGGCACCTCAGGGGACGGTTCCGGCTCTCCTGCCAGACGACCGTGACCGGCGCAGACGGCCGCGTCCGCTGCCACACCATGCGCCGCGGGCAGATGCGCATCGAGCGGCAGGCGTTCGGGCTGGGCGAGCGCACCCTGCAGCTCGATCCGGCCGTGACCCGGGACGGAGATCGCATCCTGATCGACGGCGTCGAGGTCGAGCGCTCCACCGGGCCCATCCACGGCCTCGCGATGGACCTGGGTACGACGACCGTGGTGCTGCGGCTGCTCGATCTGGAATCGGGCGAGCTGGTCGCCGACACCTCGCTCGAGAATCCGCAGCGTTTTGGCGGGTCGGAAGTGATGTCGCGGATCGCCTACGACAGCGAACATCCGGGACGGTTGATGCTGCGCACGCTGGCCGGATATCTCTCGCACGCAATTGAGAAATTTCCCGTCGACCCGAAGACCATCTACGAAATGGTGGTCGTCGGCAACTCGACCATGCGCGATTTGTTCTTCCGCCAGAGCGTGCATTCGATCGGGCAGAGCCCCTACCGGTCCATCACGGAAATCGAGAGGTCCGAGGGCAGGCGGGCGACAACCAGCCTGGTCCAGACCGGGCTGCGCAGCCTCCTGCCGATCCATCCGAAAGCGCGCGTCTATGGGGCGCCGATCATCAGCGGTCACGTCGGTGCCGACGCCGCCGCGGCGATGCTCGCCGTCGATCTGGCGCATGAAGAACGGCGCATAGCCATCATGGACATCGGCACCAATACCGAGCTCATCGTCGGCAACCGCCACCGCATTCTGGCGGCAAGCTGCCCGGCCGGCCCCGCGTTCGAAGGCGGCGCCATCGCCTGCGGCATGCCCGCGCTCGAAGGCGCGATCGAGGACGTATCGATCGGCGAGGACGGCGAGTTTCGTTTGCAGGTGATCGGTGGCGGCGCGCCCGAAGGAATCTGCGGGTCGGGACTGGTTGACACCCTGAGCGAGTTGCTGCGCACCGGCCGCATGAATCCCCTGGGCCGCTTCGACGACGACCAGCGTCGCGTGACGCTCTGGAGTGACGCGCTGCGGGAAATCTTCCTGCTGGAGAGCGATGTGAACGAGCTGGCCCAGGCCAAGGGCGCGAACGTCGCCGGCCTGCAGGTGGTCTTCTCCAGCTACGGCATCGACTTCGACGATGTGGACGTTTTTTATCTGGCCGGCGGATTCGGGCGCCATTTGAAAGTGGAATCCTCCCGGCGGATTGGGCTGGTGCCGCAGATCGACGCATCGAAATTCGTGCAGGCCGGCAATCTCGCCATCGAAGGAGCAACCATCGCGCTGCTCTCGAAGACAAAGCGCCAGCAGCTGGAAGAGCTCGTGACCCAGGTGCAGCACTGCCGCCTCGAAACCGATCCCCACTTCTTCGATTTCTTTGTCGAGGGCTGCCAGTTCAAGCCCGTGCAGTTCAGGCCAACGGAGCCGATGCCATGCGCACCATAGCCGAGGGCGTGGAGCTGGCCGACGGGCTGCGTGAGGTGAACGTGCTGCCCGAGGAGTACGCCCGCCTGCTCGGCTATCCCCGGGGCTGGACCCTGGAAGGCCGCCCGCTGGAGCTGGCGGAGTGGGCGCGCGACTGGTACGCCGAGCACGGGCGGCCCTGGATCTATGCGCGCCAGGCGCAGAGCTTTTCGCTGGCCGGCGGTGGCGTGTCGATCGACGGCGCGCGCTTCACCAGTCCGCGCCTCGAGAAAACGCTGCGCCAGGCCGAGGCGCACAGCGTGATTCTGGCGGCGATCAGCGCCGGCGCCGAAGCCGAGGAGGAAGCGCGGCGGCGCTGGGAAAACGAGCGGCCCGACGAATATTTCTTTCTCGAAATTTACGGCTCGGCGGTGGTCGAGCATCTGACCGCCCTGGCCGGAGCCCGGCTGTGCGACTGGGCGGAGCAGAACGGCATGGCGGTGCTGCCCCATTTCAGTCCGGGCTATCCGGAGTGGGACGTAGCGGAGCAGCCCCAGTTGCTGGCGCTGCTCGAACAGACGCGGCGCACGTCGCTGCCCGGCCCGCTCGAGGCGCTGGAGTCCGGGATGCTGCGGCCCAAGAAAACACAGCTGGCGGTTTTCGGGTTGACGCGGCACACCGACCGCGTCCAGCGGCTGACGGAGCTGAATCCCTGCGAGAGCTGCACCTTCGGGCCCTGTCGCTATCGGCGCGCTCCTTACCGGCGTGCTCCGCGATCGTGTGGGGAGCCGGTTCCGGCCATGGCGGTGCTGGACCGCGACGCGGAGTACAGCGTGAATCGCAGGGCGCTGGCGCGCTGGGCGGCGCAGCGGCTTACGCTCACCGCCTGCGACGATGGTTCGCTCAACGCCGTCTTCCGCTACGACGGTACGACCTGCACCAACATGGGGCGTCCGCTGGCATTCGATTATCGCGTCAAGCTCGGGCCGCGCAGCGAAGGCTATCCGATCCGCGAGCAGCACTGCGCTCCCGCCGCGGGCGATACCGGCCACACGTTCATGTGCCAGTACGTCGGGAACCCTGAGGGGCTGATGGCGGCCATCGCCGGGGAAAAGCCGCTGCTCGGCGAAAAGCTCAATACGGTGCTCGCATGGCGGCGCGAGGCGAGCGGGGCGGGATGCTTTTGTACTTCGCCCAGCCGCGATCATAAGTGGGGGCTGGTGTTCGAGACCATTCATTACGCGCTGCTGCAGCAGGAGCCGGCGCTGAACGGGAACGAGGAAGGGTAAGCGGGATGAAGAAGCTTTTGCAGGATGCGATCCGGGTACGGCCGCTGCTCGGCGACGGCGCCATGGGCACGCAACTGATGATCGCCGGGCTTGAGCAGGGCAATTGCGGCGAGGAGTGGAACCTCACCCATCCGGAGCGGGTGCTGGCCATCCAGCGGCGTTACGTGGAAGCGGGCTCCGAGTGTCTGCTGACGAATACCTTTGGCGGGTCGCGCATCATGCTCAACCGGCATGGCAACGCAGCCCAGGGCCCGGAGATGAACCAGGCCGCCGTCGGGATTGCCCGCCAGGCTTTCGGTAACAGAGACGGTCACGTAATCGGAGATATCGGGCCCTTCGGCGGTCTCATGGAGCCGTTTGGCGAGTTTACCGAGGCCCAGGTGCGCACCGCCTTCGAGGAGCAGGCCGGGGCCCTCGTCAGCGCTGGCGCCGACGCCGTCATCATCGAAACCCAGACCTCGCTGGAGGAATTGCTGCTCGGCATCGAGGCCGCCCGGAAAGCGGGCGCGCCCTGCATCATCGGATCGATGGCGTATGACGTGACGCTCGACGGATCGACGTTCCGCACCATGATGGGCGTCGAGCCCGAGAAGGCCGCCGAGTTTATGGAAGCGCACGGAGCGCACGTCGTGGCCCTGAACTGCGGCACCCGCATGGACATGCAGCGCGCCCTGGCCGCGGTCGAGCGCTATCGCAGCGTCACCCGCCTGCCGGTCATGGTGCAGCCGAATGCCGGACAACCGCGCCTCGAAAACATGAAGGTCATCTACGACGAAAGCCCGGAGCAGATGGTCAAGGGGCTGGTGCCGCTGCTCGAGGCGGGTGCCAACATCGTGGGCGCATGCTGCGGCAGCACGCCCGATCACATCCGCGCATTCAGGCGGGTGATGGATGAGTTTCTGGAATCGAAAGGGATCGAGGTGGCCCAGCATGAAAGTTAAAGTTTGCGACGTGAATGCCGCGGCGGCGGAGAAGCTTCCCCTCCACACCGACGATAAGTCCGGCATCGGCGTGCATTACATCGATGCCTATATCAAGCCCATGAACGTGAAGCTGGAGGACGGCACCCCGGTGCGCTGCAAACGCCGCGGGCTGAAGATTACCCTGACCGCGGGGACGAAAAAGGGCGATGGCCTGATGCGGCGCCTCCAGGTGAGCCGCGATCCCGTGGTGATGCTGCAGGCGGCCCTTGAGGAAGCGGCCAAAGCCGCCGGTGTGGGGCTCGCCGTCGACGGTGGCGCGATCTTCCTCGAGCTGTGAGCCGGCGCGGCGACGCTGCCGCCCGGCCTATTGCGAGCTGCCCTGCAGTTGACTCAGCGTTTTCTTCAGGTCTTCGAGTTTCTGTCCAGCCTCAGCCAGTTTGCCTGCGGCGGTAAGGCGCTGGTAGTCGGACAGGTCCTGCGCCGCGGTTGCAATCAGCGCATTGCGATTGGGCGCCTTCCCATTGGCAGCTGGAGCATTCGCAGTCGGTGGGCCCTGCGCAGGCGCCGCGGAGCCGGTCAGGGTTGAAGGTTCCCCGCCGAAGAGCGACGCCATCGCGGACTCAAACGTCGGCCCATAGGCGAGGCGATCCTGCAGCGCCAGCACCACCAGCCGCAGCTCCGGCATGGGGCTCTGTTGCGCCTGCAGGTAGATCGGCTCGGCATACAGCAGCGCTTTGCCGCAGGGGATGACCAGCAGCGTGCCGCGGCGCGCGTGCGAGCCCTGCTGATTCCACAGCGTCAGCTGTCCGGAAAGTTGCGCATTCTGATCGATGCGCGCTTCGATCTGCATCGGCCCATCGACCAGCCTGGTTTTGGGGAAGTCGTACACCACGGCGGTGCCGTAGTGCTCGCCGTCGCTGCGGCCCGCGATCCATCCGATGAGGTTGTTGCGGTTGGCCGGCGTGAAGGGCAGAATCCCGACGAACTCCACGCTCGACGCGCCCGGGAGCTTCATCAGCACATAGTTGGGCTCCATCACCTGCTGCTGCTGGTCGCCGGAGTCGCTGGTGCCGAGTTCGGCGGCCACCGTCCACAGGTCTTCCCGGTTGTAGAAAACTTCCGGATCGCTCATGTGGTAGAGCCCGTACACTGCCGCCTGCTCCTCCAGCAGAAGCTGCGGGTAGCGCACGTGGCGGCGCAGGTCGGGCGGCATCAGCGCGGCGTCGCGGAAGAGCGAGGGAAAGATGCGGCGCCATGCCGCCAGCACCGGGTCCCCGGAATCGAAGACATAGAAGGTGGTCGTGCCGTTGTAAGCGTCGATCACCGCCTTCACGCTGTTGCGCATGTAGTTGACGGTTCCGTCGCCCAGCGGATAGTGGGCCGAGTCCGGATAGCTGTCCGACGTGGTGAACGCGTCCATGATCCAGTAAAGGTGGCCGTTGTCGCCGATGACGATGTAGGGATCGGCGTCCCAGGTGAGGAACGGCGCCAGCGTGGCGACCCGATCCCGGATGTTGCGCCGCATCAGCAGCCGGCTCCCCGCCGTGATGTCGTCGCTGAAGGGCAGCTTCCACAGGTCGCCCCGGTCGGCGGCGATCAGAATACTGCGCAGCCCCCCGCCCAGTACGATGCCTCCCGTTCCCTGGTAGGAGGTCATGTTATTCGCCTGGCCCTGCGGGTAATTGAATTCCTGCTGCCGCGTCTTCACATAGACATCGTTATTGGTGAGCTCGCCGAAGTAGATTTCCGGCCGGGTGATGGCGAGGCTGGGAACCGTGCTCTGCACCGGCATGTTGCTCAGAATGAGATTGGGCAGCCCTTCCGGCGTGAATCCATTCACCGGATTCATGGTGATGCCGTACCCGTGCGTATAGATCAGCTTCTCGTTGATCCAGTTGCGGCTGCTGTCGGGCAGCTTGTCCACGTTCAGTTCGCGGGCTGCGAGCATCACTTCGCGCATCTGGCCGTCGAGCGTGTAGCGATCGATATCGATGTCGGGGAAGTCGTAATAGGTCCGGATTTCCTGAATCTGGCGCAGCGTGTCCTGCAGCGCGCGCCAGTCCCACAGCCGGATGTTCTGGAGCGTGGGTTGATTGTCGGGAGCATCCGCCGCCTGGACCGTGGGATCGGCGGGAAACTCCTCGGTGGAGACCCGGTCGAGGTCCCAGGCGGCGCGCGTCCACGCAATGTTCCACGCAATGTAGGGCCGCTCGCGGTCGAGCTGATTCGGCTTGACGATGAAGCTGCTCACATACCAGGCGACCGCCTGCATCCCGAACCAGACCACGACGGCGGGGATGACCGCAGCGACGAGCCGGCTGGGCCGCGGCCAGCGAGAGAGGTTTGTCAGCGCGATGACCGCGCCCAGCACCAGGGCGATCGCGATGATCAGCAGGCCGGCGATGGTGACGTGCGCTTCCGTGTAATTCACGCCGCTGAAGATGGTGTGCGTGTCGAGCAGCGTGGTGAAGCGGCTCAGGTACACCTGGGCGGCGATGACCAGCAGCAGAAAGGAAAGTGCGATGGAGGCTCCCCGCCACGGCAGCGGAGGCGTGATGGTGTCGCGCCCGCGGCTGATGGCGTGGCTGCTGGCGGCCAGCAGCAGAAAGCCGGCTGCTCCCACGCAGGCCAGGATCGCCATCCCC
>JBAUGH010000022.1:0-7747 GCA_049679565.1 Acidobacteriaceae bacterium | reverse complement strand
ATTGCCGTCCGGACAAATCCGCCGCCGGTGTTGCCGCCGCCTCAGCAAAGGCCGCGCGACCGGTTCGAGAGACTGCATCCACGCATTCATCTGCCGCAATTCTGAGTCGCGATTCTGAATACAATTCAGCGCAATGCAGCCGGCGTGAGGTCACCCTCCGGGCGTTCTCCCGTCCGGCGCATCAGGCTGGAAAGCATCGTGCAGAGCTTCGCAGGCCGATCGCTCGGGGTGTTCGGCCGGTAAGTCTTCAGCGCCCATCGAGGCCGACACGATGCATTAGGTCGGCAAGGCGGGGATCGGAGCGCAGCGGGTCGAGGCAGGGGTCGACGCGGAGGTAGACCATGCCGACGTCGTGCGCGCGATACGCCTCTTCGAGCCAGCGGAACGCCTGGTTCCTGTCGCCCAGACCGGCGTAGACCAGGGCGATTTCGTATCTTCCCACGCCATCGCGGCGAACGTCGTCTTCCAGTTGCGCGATGGTCCTTCGGGCGGCCGCGGTTTGCCCAGCGCGGGCTTCGACATTGCCAAGATGGCCCAGGGTAAACGGACCGCTTCCGGATCTGAGGAAGGCGCGGATGCTGTCGGGGTAGTCGTTTCTGGCGGCATCGGTGGCGCCCAGGAGGAAGTTCCAGTCGGGCAGGTTGATCTTCAGGCCCTGTACGGTGCGGGTGACGGCGAGCGCCTGATCGTAGCGATGGGCGAAGTAATCGATATATCCCTCGGCGTGGAAAGTGCTGCCGGAGACGGGGTCGAGATTGACGCTCTGCTCGATCTGGGCAACGGCCTCGTCGGGGTGTCCGGTGCGCACGAGATAGAAGGCGTATTTCTCGTGATTCGTGGCGGAGTTAGGATTCAACTCCAGGGCGCGGCGAAACTCGGCGGCGGCGCCGGCCCAGTTCCAGTCGAGGGTCATATCGGTATTGGCCAGCTCGGCGTGGGCTTCGGACAACGAGTCGTCGAGGGCGATGGCTTTGATGGCCTCGGCCTTCTGGCGGGTGAAGGCTTCCTGATAGGGCATCTGGCCGGTTTCCCCAAGGAGGCCGTAACAGCTGGCCAGCGCAGAATGGGCCTGTGCATAGTCCGGACTGCGGGCGATAGCCTGACGGAAATCAACCACGGCGGCCGCGCAATTGGGGGCATTGCGCAGAACCAGTCCCTGCAGGTAGAGATCCTGGGCCTGTGGATCGACAGCGCGCTGCCGTTCGAGACGCGCCTGTTCCTGGGGCGTCACCCGGGTGCTGATCTCCTCGGCAATCTCCTGGGCGACCTGTCCCTGCCAGGCGAAGACGCTGCCGATGTCCTGGACGTACGTGCTGGCCCAGACAGGCCGGTCGCTGCGGGCGTCGATGAGCTGCACGCTGATGCGCACCTGATGGCCGTCGCGCAGCACTCCGCCCTCGACGACTCCGTCGACGGAGAGTTCGCGGGCGATTTCGGGAAGCTTCTTCTGGGTTCCCCTGAAGCTCATGGAAGAGGTAAAGGAGATGACACGCAGGGTGGAAACCTGACCGAGATCATTGATCAACTCTTCGGTGAGCCCGTCGGCGAAGTAGTCCTGCGCAGCGTCGCCGGAGAGATTGTCGAAGGGCAACACGGCGATGGAATGGATGCCGGGGGGCGCGGCGGGAGATTTATGCAGGCTCCGGTAACCGACAAACCCGGCGAGCGCGATCAGACAGCAGGCGGCAAGAACGGAGATTGCCCGGTGCGCCAGGCGCGTCGATGGGTCTGGCTGGGGCGCGGGGGATGTTCTGAGACGAGACTCGATCGCTTCGTGGACGGCGGATGAGAGAGAGGAAGGGGGCGTCACCGGGGAAGATTCGGGGACAGCGGAAGGCGGGGACGGCGGGTCCGGATGGGAGGCGATGTCATCCGGATGCGGCTCCGTCTCGAAATGAAACCGGGGGACGTAGGAGCCGCTCGGCAGCTCGAATCGAACGGCCGACGTCCGGCCGCCCAGCTCACGGCTGTAATACTGGGCGAGCTTGCGGCGGGCGTCACTGGCACGCACGCGGACCACCGAATCGTTGCCGGTGTCGTAGCTGATGGGGCGATGAAACAGCTCGGCGCCGATCATCCGCTCGCGGAGGCTGTCGGTATCGCCTTCGAGGGCATGGGTGACTACGAGGCGAAGGAAATCCTGGGTGCGCTTGCTGCCCGCCAGTGTCCGGCTGGCGAGGATTTGCTCCAGATGTTCGCGCACCAGGGCTGTTTGTTCCGGGCTGAGAGCTTCCGCTGCGTGAAGCGGAGTTGGGGCAGCGTTGGACATGGGCAGGAGCTGGGCGACTTGCCTCTCGGTCCCCTACTATACCACCCGCAAATTCGCTTCGGACCCTGCTTAACGTGGGGGATGCGCACGTTAGTAAGCGGTTCATCTCCTATAGCTTAGATTCGCTTAACGTCCCTCCTGAGCCGTTAACTGCTTTACACCCATAAAGGCGAGTGCTCAAATCTCACCGTTTTGGAAATCGCGTGCAGGTCGCAGGGCAAATTCGCTGAGGCCCAGGCGACGAGGGACATGCGGACAAGTGTTTTTCCGGTTTTCGACTGCGCGATGCAGGCGGGAACCCGGCCAGGCAGGATCGGGAGGCGGGTCATTCGTATAGCTGGAGACAACCTGCGCACGGTCAGGGCACTTTTGCCCGGGACGGGCTCAGGACTGACTCGGATTCCGGGAAGGATGGTCGTGGCACTCCTGGCAGTGGCTCTTACCGGGGTAGCGGTTCGGGCTCAGACGCCGCAGTCCGCGGGGGATACGGGTGCCCGCGAGGCTCTCGACGCGGGGGCTCAGGCGATGGCTGCCGGCCATTACAGCGAAGCGATCGCGGATTACACGACCGTCACCCGCAGTCTCCCCCGCTTTGCCGAAGGCTACCTGAACCTCGGACTGGCGCTGGAACAAGCCGGGCGGCTGGACGAAGCGCGCGCCGCACTGGAGAAGGCAGCGGCCCTGAAGCCGGACCTGCGCGGCGCCAATCTGTTTCTGGGCATCGTCGCCTACCGGCAGAATCGTTACCGGGACGCGGAAACCAGTCTGGAACGGGAGAACCGCATCGATCCGCGCGACGCAAAGGCTCTTATGTGGCTGGGGGTCTGCTATCTGGCCGAGAACAACCCGAAGGCCGCCATTCCCCCGCTGGATAAGGCGTACGCACTGGACCCAAAGGATGAGGACATTCTCTACCACCGGGGCCACGCCTATCTGCTGGTGGCCAATGCATCCTATGCGGCCATGTTCCAGCTCAATCACGACTCTATGCGCGTGCATCAGGTGCTGGGCGAGGCCTATGCCACCGGTTTTCGCACCCAGCAGGCGATCGACGAGTTTGCGTTGTGCGTGAAGATGGCGCCGCATCAGCCGGGGCTGCACGAAGAACTGGCGGATCAGTACTGGGTGGCGGGGAATCTGGACCAGGCCACGGCGGCTTACCGCGAAGAGCTGGCGATCGATCCCAACTCGGTGACCTCGATGTACAAACTGGGCAGCCTGCTGGTGCTGAATCACAACCCAGCGGACGGGGTGGAATTGCTGCGCAGCGCGCTGCGCGAGGACCCTTCGCTGGATGACGCGCACTACTACCTGGGAACCGGGCTGATGAGCCTCGACCGCAACCCGGAGGCGATCGCGGAATTCCGGCGGGCGATTGCAGCCGATCCGGCCAACGACCGCGCCAGGAGTTCGTATTACAAGCTCGCACTTCTCTACCGGAAGCTCGACGACTCCGGGGCGGCACAGGACGCGATGCAGAACTTCCTGCGGATGAAAAACCAGGTTGCCACGGACGCGAGCCGTTACACGGCGCAGATCGTGCGGGACCGGGGAGCGCTTCCGGTCGAAGATCCGGACAAGACGGCGATGTCTGTGGAGCATTGAACCCAGTTAGAACAAGATTCCCGGCGCCAGCCGCACGCCGGGGACGGGAGCAGAAGGAAGGGAAGCGGCAAGAGAAGGAAGGCGGTCTGAAGTCCGCCGAGAAAACGTTTGCTCAGGAGGCAATATGCAACTATCTCAACATCTCCATGGCGATTCCGCGGCGGTGCGCTCATCGCACATTTTGCCCTGGGCCGCGGTATGGCTGACCCTACTGGCCCTGGCCGCATTTGTTATGCCCGCCCGGGCTCAGCTCGATACCGGTTCCATTGCCGGCGTGGTCAGCGATCCCAGCGGCAAAGTGGTCCAGGGAGCTCACATCACGGCGACCGAGACCGCCACCGGCACCATCTATTCCACCGTCAGTTCCAGCTCGGGCTACTATGTGTTTCCTTCGCTGCGCACCGGCGTGTATGAGGTCCGGGTAAGTTCCTCCGGGTTCCGGACGGCGGTCTACAGCGGAGTGATCGTCTCGATTGGGGTGCGCACGGCCCAGGATGCGGCGCTGGCCGTCGGATCCACGTCGGAGACGGTCAACGTGAATGCAGCGGCGCTGGCGCTGGAGACGCAGAGCTCGGAAGTCGATGCGTCGATCACCCCCGAACAGGTGCAGGATCTTCCCCTGCAGGTAAGCGGCACTCTGCGGTCGCTGTCTTCGCTGGAATTCCTGGTTCCGGGCGCGGTGGGACCGGGCACCTCGTCGGGCGGTGCAGGGTCGACCCAGATGGCGAAGATCACGGGCGGCCAGGAAGAGGGCACGGATTATCTGGTAGATGGCATCACCACCAACCGCATGGAGAACGGGTCAGGGAGCTTCGACATCCTCGCGCCGTCGGTCGAGGCGGTGAGCGAATTCCACATCGATCTTTCCGGATTGCCGGCGAATCTGGGCAGGACCACGGGCGGGCTGGCGAACTTCAATTCCCGCAGCGGAACTAACCAGTACCACGGCGCGGTTTTCGACTTCTACAAGAATGCCGCTCTGGATGGCAACAACTGGTTCAACAACGGCTACCTGGCGGAGACTCCGGAAAGCAATGCTGCGGTGCGCAACAGCCTGCAGCGCTCGCCGGATACGAAGAACGACTACGGTGTATCGCTGGGCGGCCCGATCCTCATCCCGCATCTCTATAACGGGCGGGACAAGAGCTTCTTCTTCTTCGCGTGGGAGCAGCTGCACTACCATACCGGCTCCGCGGTCACGAGCCTGATTCCGACGCCGGCGGAGCTGGGGAGCAACGGCCAGTACTTCGACTTCTCGTCGACGCTGGGCGCACAGATTCCGGGGGCTTCCGACGGCTGCAACACGGCTTTGTATTACGGCGAGATCTTCGATCCCACCACGGAAACAACGGCCAACGGGCCCGCGTGCAGGACGCCGTTCCTGGTGAACGGGAAGATGAACGAGATCCCCATTTCGCGGGAGAGCAAGGTCGCCAAAGCGGTGCTGCAGTTCATGCCCCAGCCGAATCTCTCGGGGGCCGGAACGAACAACTATGTGTACGACACGGTGGACCAGCATGACGAGACGGTCTACAGTCTGCGGATCGACCAGAACCTGACCGCCAGCCATAAGATCTGGGGCTTCTACAGTTCGCGCGAGAACACCGATCTCGGGAATGGACTGAACCTGCCTGCGCCGATCAGCTCGGCGGGCGGAGGGGTGGTCAATCAGCTGGGCAAGCTGTTCCGCTTCGGATGGGACTGGACTCTCAGCCCGAACCTGATTAACTCGCTGACCCTCGGCACGAACCGCTCGAATAACTTCAACGTCTCGCGGGCCGCCAATATGGGCACCGACTGGGACAGCAAGCTGGGCATTGCCAACGGCACCGGGCCGGTCTTTCCCGGGTTTGTCTTTGTCGCCAGCCCATATCCCGGCTTTGGCGAAAACATTGACAGCCAGGACACGGACAACGTACTTGCGCTCCACGACGAGGTGCACTGGGAACACGGGGCGCACAGTTTCACCTTCGGCGGGGAGGCCCAGTACCACCAGTATTCGTTCGTCAGCAAAATCGGCGGCACCTGCAGCGGGAATGCGGGATGCTTCACCTTCTGGGATAACCAGACGGCGTCCGATACGACGTACTGGGGCCAGGACGGCAACTCCTTCGCGGCGTTTCTGATCGGGCAGACGGGAACGGCGAACGCCCTCTCGCAACTGCACGCGCCGCGCTGGATTACCAATTACGGAGCGTTGTTCGCCCAGGACGACTGGAAGATGCGTCCGAACCTGACGCTGAATCTGGGCGTGCGCTGGGATTACGACACGCCGCGCCATGAAGCAGAGGGCGACACCTCGATCATGGACATGACGACGCCCAACAGCGCAGCGGGCGGCCTGCCCGGAGCGCTGGTGTTTGCCGGCAAAGGTGCGGGGCGCAACGGAGACGTTGGTGAAACCTGGGCGAAGACCTGGTACAAGGATTTTGCGCCGCGGGTCGGGTTCGCGTGGCAGCCGTTCGGGAAGGATGTTGTTCGCGGCAGCGGCGGCATCTACTACGGTCCGCTGGTCTACGCCGATTTCGGCCAGGGAACGTTGCAGGGCTTCACGGTGAATCAGACGAACTTCACCGCGGATCCGCTGTCGGGACCCCAGTTGGATGCCGGCCTTCCTCTGCTGCCCAATCAGCCTGACCTGGATCCCACCCAGTTGAACACTCAGGGAGTGGACAACATCGAGCCGACCTTCGGCCGTCCCGCCATGGTCGAAACGTGGACGCTCGAGAACCAATACTCCATCACGCCGGATCTGCTCGCTTCAGTCGGGTATCTGGGGATGCACTCCACCCGCCTGCACGGACTGATCGATTATCCAAACGACATTCCGCTGAAAGACCTTTCGATGGGGACCTGCCTGGAGTGGTGGGCGGAAGCTCCGTGCCCGAACGGCTTCAGTTCGCCCCCCATTCAGCCTTACCCGAACTTCTTTAACGAGTGGGGTTCGGAGGTGTGGGTGGAGCAGGCGCTGCGGCCCTTCCCGCAATATGGCTATATCAACCAGGACAGCTATCTGCAGAACGTCGGGCAGTCCAGCTATGACGCGCTGGAAGCGAAACTGGAGCGCCGCTTCCACAACGGCCTGAACGTGCTCGCATCCTATACGTTCTCCAAGACGCTCACCGATGCTGACGCGATCCAGCCTTACTACAGCACGCTGCAGAACCAGGGAGGAACGCAGAACCCCTACGACCACAAGGCGGAGAAGGCGGTGAGCAACGAAGACATCCCGCAGAACTTTGTTCTGAGCTATGTCTACGAGTTGCCGGTGGGCCGCGGAAAAGCGTTCGGCGGCAACATGCCGAAGCCGGTCAATGCGGTAGTGGGCGGATGGCGCGTGAGCGCGATCCATCGTTACATGAGCGGTCAGCCCATCAGCTTCTTCGGAGCCAACGGGATTCCGGGATTCGACAACGGTATCCGGCCGAATCGCGTGGCCGGGCAGCCGGTGCACCGCTCGGGGAGCTTCAATCCCTTCAGCTTTAAGAACGATGGCAACACGGGATACGATCACGCGTCCGGCGCCTGCACCACGGGCTACTGGAACTGCGCGTTTGTGACCGATCCTAACCCCAACCCCGGCGTAGATGTTCCGTATCAGTTCGGCAACATGCCGCGTAACTCGGCAGATATCCGAAGTTTTGGCTACTATGACGAGGATTTCGGGATCAGTAAGTCCTTTTCCGTCGGAGAAGGGGTCAAGGCCGAATTCAGCGGACAGATGTTCGATACCTTCAACCGGCATGTCTTCAGCAAACCGGACTCGGGCGTACAGGACACGGGCTTCGGCCAGGTAGGCAGTACGCTGCTTGGACCGAGAAACGTTCAGTTCGTCCTGAGGTTCAATTACTGATCGGAGGTCCGGCTCGGGTG
>JBAUGH010000021.1:0-11178 GCA_049679565.1 Acidobacteriaceae bacterium | reverse complement strand
CCTCGTGCGTCACAATCGGCGTCTCGGCGAAATTCTCGGTCAGCGGCGGCGACTGGATCTGCCACTCCAGCCCCGTGGCCTGCCATGGATTTGGACCCGCAATCTTTCCATACTTCAGCGACCAGGTGAGATACAGCAGCGGCAGCAGATACCCAACCCCCAGCACGCTCGCGCCCGCGCTCGAAAACACGTTCAGCACCTGGAACTCCGGCGGATAGGCCGCATACCGCCGCGGCATCCCCAGATACCCGAGGATGAATTGCGGGAAGAACGTCAGCACGAAGCCGACGAACGTGATCACCGCGGCCAGCCGCGACACCCCTTCCGGATACATTCGCCCGGTAATCTTCGGCCACCAGAAGTGAACACCGGACAGATACGCCATCAGCATCCCGCCTACCATCACGAAATGGAAGTGGGCGACGATGAAGTAGGTCTCCGTCAGGTGAATGTCCATGCCCAGCGTGCCCAGGAACACCCCGGTCAGGCCGCCGATGGTGAACAGCCCGATGAATCCGAAGGCGTACAGCATGGGCGTCTCGAAGGTGATCGACCCCTTATATAAGGTGGCCGACCAGTTGAAGATCTTGATCGCCGAAGGCACCGCCACCAGCATGGTCAGCAGCGAGAACACCAGCGCCGAGTAGTTGGAGATGCCCATGATGAACATGTGGTGCGCCCACACGAAGAATCCGAACACCGCGATCGCCACCGAGGAGAAGGCCACCGCCGTGTAGCCGAACACCCGCTTGCGCGAGAAGGTGCTGATCACTTCCGAGATCACGCCCATCCCCGGCAGAATCATGATGTAGACCGCGGGGTGCGAATAGAACCAGAACAGATGCTGGAACAGAAGCGGATCGCCGCCCTTGGTGGGGTCGAAAACCCCGATCCCGATGGTCCGCTCCAGCACCACCAGCACCAGGGTGATGGCCAGAACCGGCGTGCCCAGCACCATCAGAATCGACGCCGCGTAGTGCGACCACACGAACAGCGGCAGGCGGAACCACGTCATGCCCGGCGCGCGCATGCGGTGGATGGTCACGATGAAGTTCAGTCCGGTAAAGATCGAGCTGAATCCGGCCACGAAGACCGCCAGCCCCGCCGAAACCACGTTGGTGTTCAGATAATGCGTGCTCAGCGGGGTGGTGAAGGTCCAGCCTGTGTCCACGCCGCCGAAGGCCAGCACGCCGATCATCATGATGCCGGCCACCACGTACAGGTACCAGCTCAGCAGGTTGATTTTGGGGAACGCCAGGTCCTTGGCGCCGACCATGATCGGAATCAGGAAGTTCCCGATGGTGGCCGGCACCGACGGCACCAGGAAGAAGAACACCATGATCAGCCCGTGCGCCGTGAAGACCTTGTTATAGGTGTCCGCGGCCAGCAGATCGCTCTGCGGCGTCAGCAGCTCCATGCGGATCAGCGCGGCCATGGCGCCGCCGATGAAGAAGAAAAACGTGATCGAGATCAGGTACAGCATCGCGATCCGTTTGTGATCTCCGGTCAGCAGCCAGCTCTTCAGCCCGTACTCTTTATTGAGATACGAGACCTTCGGCAGCGTGGCTGTCGACTGGTCGGGGAGAGATACGATTGTGCTCATGGCTTCACCGTCCCTGGCGGTAACACCGGAGCCGAGGTCCCCGGCGGCGCGGCGCCTGTCTGAACAGGCTGCGCTGCGCTGTTGTCGATCGTCTGATCGATGCGGTATTGCGAATTCAGCTGCCGGATGTACTCCACCAGGTCGATCAGCCCCTCTTCGCTCACCTGCCCCTGGTAGGTCGGCATGATGGGCGCATAACCTGCCACCTGATGCAGTGTCGGATTCAGGATCGTGTCCCGCAGAAATGCATCGTCTACTGTCTGAAATTGCCCGTTGCTTAGCTGCAGGTGCGATCCGTAGACCCCCGCCAGATTCGGACCGTGCGCGTTGGGCGTGCTGTTGTGGCAGGAATTGCATCCCAGGCTGGCGAACAGGCGCTCCCCATTCTGCGCCAGCGAGTTGCCGCTGGTCGATCCCGCCGCCCACGCCTGGTAATCCTCCGGCGTCATCGCGTAGACCCAGCCGATCATCTGCGAGTGCAGCGTGCCGCAGTACTGGGTGCAGAACAGGTGGTAGACGCCCGGCGTGGTGGCTTCAAACCATACCGTGTTGTACCGGCCGGGAATGACCTCGCGCTTGACCCGGAAGGCGGGCACCGAAAAGCTGTGGAATACGTCCTGCGAAATCAGCGTCAGCTGGATGGGCCGGTCGATGGGAATGTGCAGCGCGTTGATCTCGTGCTGGCCGCCGGGATGCTCGATCTTCCACATCCACTGCTTGCCCACCACATAGACGTTCATGGCATTCGTCGGCGGGCTGTAAATCCGGAAGTACAGCAGCGCCCCCCACACGAAGCAGATCATGAACAGGATGAGCGGAATGATCGTCCACGTCGCTTCCAGCAGCGTCGATCCCTCGATCGGCGTGGCCACCGGGTTGCGGTCCTTGCGGTAGCGGATGGAGAAATACACCACCAGGAACCCGACCGCTCCCAGCCCCACCACCGAAATCAGCACCAGGAAAAAGTACAGAGCGTCCGCATACGGCGCGATGGTCGACGCTTCCGGCGGGAAGATCGCGAAGTTCGTAAGCCAGTGAATTAAAAACTGCCAAAGTACCGGACTGATGAAATGCTGCATCGTCGCCTTTTTATCCGTTCACCAGATGTGTTTTCTGCCTCGGAATGCCCGCCAGCTTCTGCGCCCGCGCCTGCCGAATATCGCGCCGGAAACTCACCACCATGAACCAGCCCAGAGCCAGCACCGTCAGAAATCCTCCCGCCTGGATGATTCGTATGTAGACCAGGGTGTGCCCGTTCTCCGCCGGATCGTAGCGGTAGCAGTAGGTCAGAATCGCGTCCACCAGCGATCCCACCGTCCCGTGCGAAGCCTCCACGATCCCCAGTTGCAGATCCTTTGGCGAGAACTCCACGCCCATGTAGTACTGGGCCAGCTTGCCCTCGGGGGTCACCAGTTCGATGGCGCTGGCGTGGGCAAACTGGGTCATCTTCCCGTCCGGCCCCGCCATGGGCACGTAACCGAAACCCACCGCCGTCGCCAGCGCCCGGATTGAAGGCTCCTCGCCGGTGAGGAAGTGCCAGCCGTTGTCGTCCTGCGGCCGCCCGTAGCGCTTCATGTAGAAGGCCTTCTCCCGCGCGGCGATCTCCGGCGTTTCCGTGGGGTCGATGCTCACCAGCACCACGTTGAAATCTTTGCCGGCATTAAACTTCAGCATTTCCAGCGCGCCCACCAGCCCGTCAATCTCCTCCGGGCACAGAATCTTGCACTGGTAGTAGACCAGCGAAAGGATCACCGGCCTCTTCCCGAAATAATTCCCCAGCTCGACGGTTTTCCCCGTCTCGTCGCGAAACGCCAGGTTCAGCGGCAGCTGCGTATTCAGTTTTTGCTGGATGCTGATGTGCTTCAGGATCAGCGGCTGCTGGTCCGCCGGCTTCCCCGGCTTCTGGAACCCGAACCACTGGCTCTGCGCCTGCGCGCCAACCACAAATCCAAGGCACACCGCCAGCGCAGCCGCCCATCGGGCCGCCACCCCGCCACGTCTTGTCCTGCTCAGAAACATCTCTTCGAATCCACTCCCGCTGCCAGTATCCCTGATCTCTAATCCCTGCTCTTACCGCCCGCCCAAAACAGCGGAAGTCTGCTCACCCGCCTGCTGCGCCCGCCCGTGCACTTCCTGCTCGTACCCCGTCGGCGCAAATCCATCGGTCAGCGGCATCTGCACCGTCGGCGTCGAATCGCCCATCATCAGCGCCTGCTGTTGTTGCGCCGGAGCCACCGGCAGACCCCGCTGCGCGATCAGCTCCATCGCCCGCTCGATCGGGATCCGCACCGTCCCCTTGCTGCGATCGACCCAGCTGTAGTGGTCCAGCAGCAGATCCTCGCGCTCGTGCAGGTTCGCCAGATCCTGGTCGCCGTTGTCCATTTGCAGCCGGGGCGAGGGGAACTGCTTCGTCAGCCTCGCCAGCTGCTCCTGCTGCAGCGCCGGATTCGACTCGATCTCCATGTGGGGCGCAATCTGGTTCGCCGCATTCCACTTATTCGGGG
Organism: Acidobacteriaceae bacterium; assembly: GCA_049679565.1. Taxonomy (GTDB): domain Bacteria; phylum Acidobacteriota; class Terriglobia; order Terriglobales; family Acidobacteriaceae; genus Palsa-343. The sequence goes on along the minus strand of JBAUGH010000021.1, from coordinate 7,071 downwards.
GGCCGTCCTGTTTATCCAGTCCACGGTTAATGGCGATGCCCATCACGTAGCAGAACACGAAGAACACCCCGACTGAAACAAACAACCCGACCAGGAACACGATGATCCCGCCAGTGTTCGCATCCGTGACCTCATACCCTTCCTTCACCGAGGGATCGCCGGCATGCGCCTTCGGATCGAGGTTCTGTTTGTTGTGCGGATCAGGCGTGGACATAGTTGCGCTCCAGAATCTCCGCCAGATGCGGATCGTTGGTCGCGATCAGCGGCCGCTTCTTCAGCTGCCCGAAGTAGTACACCATCCAGAACGAGAACAGCGCCGCCGGCATCACCGCGTACTCCAGGATTCCCCAGCTGAAGTGCAGATTGCGCGCGGCATCCTTATAGGAGGGCTCGATCAGCCAGAACATATCCCAGAATCCCGCGAAGATCATGATCCAGCAGGTCAGCGCCAGCCGGCTCTGGATCCGCTTCAGATCCCTGGACAGCAGGAGGCTGAAGGGAATCAGCCAGTGGAGGATCACGTCCAGGGTCGCGATCACCCCCCAGTTCCCGCGAATCCGGTCCAGGTACCAGGGAATCTCTTCCGGCGAGTTGCCCGACCAGATGATGATGAACGCGCCGAAGGCGAAGTAGATGTTCAGCATCACCAGCGCGAAGCACAGCTTGCCCAGATCGTGCTGCTCGATCACCTGGAACAGGCTCTTCATGGGCTCTGCGCGGCTCAGCCAGATCAGGGTCAGAATCGCCATCGGCAGCACCACGAAGGTTTCGCCCACCAGGTACTGGAATCCATAGACGGTCGAATACCATGTCGGATCGATCGACATCACCCAGTAAATCACCAGCAGGAAGAGCAGCGCCGCGAACAGCACCACGCCGAACCCGGACAGGTTCTCGAACCTCGTCCGCCAGTACGCCACCCGCGGCTCGGGATCGGCGTCCCGCTGCATCGACCAGCGATTCAGCCGGAAAATATAGATCGCGAAAATCCCGAAGCACACCAGCGACACGACCCAGTAGTTGCGCACGTTCAGCATCGGCTGCTTCCACTGGATGGCGTGCATCAGATCCGCCGAGATCAGCCCGTTCTTATAGGCCGTCGCCCAGTCCGCGTACTTCGCCCAGGGATACAGCATTCCCCGCGTTGCCCCGAAGAACGCCACCGGCAGAAAGAACAGCACGATGATCGGCCACGTCCGGGTCATCGCTTCCAGCGGCCGGCGCACGATCAGCCCCCACTTCCCGCCCGACAGGTACTGCACTTCCAGCAGCGCCATGCCGCCGAAGCAGAAGCCGAAGCACATCACGAAGCCGTCCAGCCATCCGCGCAGCAGATGATTCCAGCCCAGTCCGTCCTCCGCCTGGCCGAGGAACGCGAACAGCACCGCCAGCGCCGCACACACCACGCCCACCAGCAGCGCCCGCTTCCGCCATGCGTCCACAAACGCCGGCGCTCCCAGCGTCGAGGGCAACCCTTTGCTGAACGAATCGTTCGCCATTATGGATGCGCTCCTGTTGCCGCAGGCTTGGTCGTCGCCGCGCCCGGCTTCATCGCCGGCCTGGGCGGATTCTCCGCCGGCGCCCCGGCCACAATTCCCACAATCGGTGATCCGTATACCGCCGTCGACGGTGTCGGCCACGGCCCCGCGTAGCTCGCCGGCTCACCCTGCTGCGTCGCTACGTCCTTCAGGTCTTCCACCTGCGCGCCCGCCGGCACGTCCGACAGCTTCGCGTTCTGGCTCAGCTGCAGAGCCCGGATGTACGCCGCGATCGCCCAGCGATCCGCCGGCGCCACCTGCGCTTTGTAATCCGGCATGGCCCCGTAGCCATTCGTCATTACGTAGAAGTAGTGGCTCAGCGGTTCCGCCAGCCGCCGCGGGTCATGCAGATTCCCCGCAGGCTTGTAGCCGCGCTCCACGATCATGCCCAGGCCGTTGCCCACCCGCGAGTGGCAGGGCGTGCAGTACACGTTGAACCGCTCCTGCCCGCGCGCCAGCACCTGCATGGTCACGGGAAACGGCATCATGTCCGCTTCTTTCCCATTCATCAGCCCGGTGTAGAAATAGTTGCTGGTCTCGTACAGCTGGCCGCGCGCCACGGTGTGCTCCACCTGCGGCCGCACCGACCGCCCGTCGGCGAACAGCGGCGATCCCCGCTGGGGAAACATCCGCGGCTGGTTCTGCATGTCCTGCCGGCATCCGGCCGCCAGCAGCAGCAGCCCCATCGCCCCAGCCAGCCCCAGGCGCCGCCACGGATCCCTGTAACCTGTAACCTGTTCACTGCGTACTGGGGTGTTAATACTCCACCTCCACCACCGACACCGGCTTCTGCGCTTCCAGAAAACCGCGCGTCTCCGCGGTTTCGAACTTCGGATCGGTCGCTTCCAGGCAAAGGAAAAACTTGTCGCTGCTCGCTCCGTTGCGGAAATTCGCCGCGTTGAACACCGGGTGATACGGCTTGGGCAGCCCGCACAGCGCCAGCATTCCGAACGCCGCCGACAACCCGGCCCACAAAATCGTCCATTCGTACGCCGGAATCACAAACGCCGGCCACGAGAAGTACGGCCGCCCCGCGATATTCAGCGGAAACGCCCACAACGAAATCCACGTCTCCAGCCCGAACATCGCCGCCAGCCCCAGCAGCCCGCCTACCAGGCACACCAGCGACACCTCGTCGCGATGGAAGCCGATCGCCTCCGCCGCTTCCTCCACCGGATACGGCGTATAGCAGTCCATGCGCCGGTACCCCGCGTGATAAGCCGCCTTCGCCGCCAGCACCAGCTCCGTCGGAGTGTCGAACTCCGCCATCATTGCGTATAGTCCCTCGGGAAGTGGCATCAGTCACCCGCCTCCGGAAGCAGTTCTCTCTTCTCCCGCACTTTGGCCTGCGGCAGCATCAGCCGCAGCTCGCTCATCGGAATCATGGGCAGGAAGCGGATGAACAGGAAGAACAGGAACGTGAACAGCCCCAGGGTTCCCAGAAACGTTCCGTAATCCCACTTCGTCGCCCGGTAGGTGCCCCACGACGACGGCAGATAATCGCGCGTCAGGCTGGTCACCACAATCACGAACCGCTCGAACCACATGCCGGTGTTCACGATCAGCGACATCATGAACATCAGCCCCACATTGGACCGGAACTTCCGCAGCCACATCAGCTGCGGCAGCGCGATGTTGCAGGTGATCAGCACCCAGTACGACCACCCCATCGGCCCGAACATGCGGTTCCACATCATGAAGTATTCCCAGTGGCTGGCCGAATACCAGCTCATGAACACTTCTGTGGAGTAGCCGTACGCCACCACCATCCCGGTCGCCAGCATCACCTTGCCGCAGTTGTCGATGTGCCGGATCGTGATCAGGTCTTCGAGGTGGTAAAAGGTGCGGATCGGGATGGCCAGGGTCAGCACCATGGCGAACCCGGAGTAGATGGCGCCGGCCACAAAGTACGGCGGGAAGATCGTGGTATGCCAGCCGGGCAGCAACGCCACCGAAAAGTCGAGGCTGATGACGCTGTGTACCGAGAGCACCAGCGGCGTGGCCAGGCCGGCCAGCAGGATCGAGGCCGTCTCGTACCGCACCCAGTGCCGCACCGATCCGCGCCAGCCCACCGACAGCAGCCCGTAGAAGAACTGGCCCACCTTCGACTGCGACCGATCGCGCAGCGTGGCCAGGTCGGGGATCATCCCCATGTACCAGAACACCACTGAAATCGTCGCGTAGGTCGAAACCGCGAATACATCCCACAGCAGCGGCGAGCGGAACTGCGGCCAGTAGTTCATCGTGTTGGGATAGGGGAACAGCCAGTACCCCAGCCACGGGCGGCCCACGTGGATCAGCGGGAACATGCCCGCGCACACCACCGCGAAGATCGTCATCGCCTCGGCAAACCGGTTGATCGAGTTCCGCCAGCTCTGCTTGAACAACAGCAGAATCGCCGAGATCAGCGTCCCCGCGTGGCCAATGCCGATCCACCACACGAAGTTGATGATCGCGAAGCCCCAGGCTACCGGGATGGTGATGGCCCAGATGCCCACGCCCTTCAGGAACAGCCACGCGAGGCAGATCATCAGGATCCCCACCACCGAACCGGCCACCATGAATCCGAAATACCAGCCCAGCGGGGTGTGGCTCGTCAGAACGATCCGCGAAACCTCTTCGGTGACGGACTTGAACGTGTGCCCCGGCGCGATCACCCGGTATTCGCCGGTGACCGGATCCACCATCGGATTGTTGACGGGTGCGTCTTTTGTCGCCATGCGCTCCAGAATCCTCTTTCCCGGCCCGATTCCTGTTCTCGTCTTTGCTGCGGCTGCCGGCTACCGGCTTTTTCCTGCCCGGCTCCCGGCTACGTTGCGTACTCTCCCAGCGCCTTCGCCAGCCCCTCGTTGATGTTCAGCACCCCCGCCACATACGTGGTCCGCGGCCGGGTGTTGATGTCCGCGAGCACCCCGTAGGTCCGCACTTCCGTCTTCAGCTTCGCCACTTCGCTGCTCTTGTCGTTGATGTTTCCGAAGACGATCGCGCTGGTCGGGCACGCCTGCTGGCACGCCGTCCTGATCTCTCCATCGCGGATGGGACGATTGTCCTTGTCCGCCTCGATTTTGACCGCTTCGATGCGCTGCACGCAGTAACTGCACTTCTCCATCACCCCGCGGCTGCGCACGCTCACTTCCGGGTTGCGCATCAGCGCCAGGCTGGGCGTCTCGTAGTCCGAGTACAGCAGGAAGTTGAACCGCCGCACCTTATAAGGACAGTTATTCGAGCAGTACCGGGTCCCCACGCAGCGGTTGTAGATCATCATGTTCAGCCCTTCGGGCGAGTGCACCGTCGCGCCCACCGGGCATACCTGCTCGCAGGGCGCGTTCTCGCACTGGTGGCAGGTCATCGGCTGGTAATGCGCCCGCGGCGCCGACAGGTCGCCCTCGAAGTAGGTGTCGATCCGGATCCACTGCATGATGCGGCCGATCTTCGCCTGCAGCCGCCCCACCACCGGAATATTGTTCTCCGCATAGCACGCCGTCACGCAGGCGTTGCACCCCACGCAGGAGTTCAGATCGATCGACATCCCCCACGCGTTCTTGTCGTAGCGGTAGGCCGGGAACATGCTTTCGTTCGGCTCCGGCGTCCAGCGAGCCACGCCCTCGTGCGCGAACTCCGGGTTGTCCTTGTACTCGGTGAGCGTCGCGTAGCGGATGATGCCTCGATCCAGCGACTCGTCGCCTTCCAGCGAGTGCGTCCCCTCGCCCGGACCGCCCGCAAACGGCGCGCGCTGATCGATGTGGTGGCTCTTGGTTACGCACAGGTCGTAGATCCCGCCGGTCTTGCGCAGGCTCGCGCCCTGCTGCGACCAGGGCGAGGTCGACGGCCGGATCAGATACCCGTTGTAGCCCACGCCTCCGGCCACGCGCCCGATGCGACGGCCCTGGCCCAGCGTTACGACCACTACGCCATCCGGCTGCCCGGGAACCGCGAGCGCGCCCGCGCTGATCTTCCTGCCGTTCAGCTCGATCTCGACTTCGTCGTCTTCCGCGAGCCCCAGCTTCTCCATCGTGGCGTAGCTCATCTGCGCCGCGTTGTCCCACGCCAGATTGGTGATCGGCCGCGGAATCTCCTGCATCCAGCCCACGTTGGCATAACGCCCGTCGTACACATTCGAGTCCGGCCGGAACGCCACTTCCACCTGATTCGATGGAGGATTCTCAAACCGCACTTCGCGCTGCACAGTGCCGCCTGCCGCCCCCGTCTTCGCCGTCACATTCTTCGGCGTAAAGGCCGTATTCGCAATCCACCCGTCGTGCAACACCTTCCGCCACTGGAACTCTGCGTCTTCCTCAGGCTTGGCGCCAGCCGCAGCGGGCTGCGCGCCCCCCTTCGCCAGCGGCCCGCCCTTCCCCATCCACGTCGCGCGCACCGCCTCATACGCCGATACGTTCGGATTGTCCGCCAGCGACTGCAGAATCTCGTGCGCATTGTGCCCGCCGTACAGCGGCTCGATCATCGGCTGCACGATGCTCACCGTGCCGTCATACGACCGCGCGTCCGACCACATCTCGAGATAATGCGCGTTGTTGATGTGCCAGTGAGCAATCTGCCCCGTCTCGTCCAGGTGCGACCCCAGGTGCACGATCGTGCTCACCCTGTTCAGCGCCGCCTCGAACTCCAGATCCGCCGGCGCGGTGTACACCGGGTTCGCGTTCAGGATTACCAGCCAGTCCACTTTGCCGGCGTTCATGTCCGCCACCAGCGACCGCAGATCGTCCGTCTGGATCGACGGCATCGGGTTCACGGGTTCCGCGTACACCACCGTCTTACCCACGTTGCCCAGCGCCTGATTGATCGCGAACGCCGCCTGGTGCACTTCCGGGGGTTCAAATTCGCCCGGGATCACCACGCACTTGCCCGCGCTCGCCTTCAGGTCCGCGGCCACGCCCTGCAAAAATGTCGCTTCGTGATCCGACCAGCCGCCGCCCTGCGCGGCGCCCGCGCCTGCAGCCGCGGCGAGTGCCTGGGCAAACGCCGTCATCCGGCTGGGCTGCACCGCCAGGCGATGCTCCGCCTTGAACCCGGTCAGCGTCGTTACCGGCTCGACCACATAGAGCCGGTTCATATCCGTCGTGCCCTGCAGCTTCCGCTTGTTCGCGTAGTCGCGCGCCAGCTGGTGGAAACCGGGGAACTGCGCGCCGCCGAGGAAATCCGCGTCCAGCGAAACGATCACGTCCGCCTGATCCAGCCGGTACTGCGCGTCCACATAGTCGCCGAAAGCCTGCTTTGCAGCGGTGTAGTGGTTGTCGCGGTTCACCGGATCGTACTGCACGAACTTCGCCTGGGGGTAATTCTTCTGCCCCTCCTGCCACTGCCGCGCCAGCGTCGGCGAGGTGACGGTTGCGCTCAGGAAATAAACTCCCTGGCCGCCCGACGCCTTCTTGTCCGCCAGCATGGCCCGAAACTCGCCCAGGAACGACACCCACGGCCGCGTCTCTCCGCGATACATCACATGCTGCGACCGGTCCGGGTCGTACATGTCCAGCAGCGTCGCCTGCGTGATCGGATCGGAGCCGCCCCGCGTATA
>JBAUGH010000020.1:0-3254 GCA_049679565.1 Acidobacteriaceae bacterium | reverse complement strand
GCACGTATCCGGGAGGGGGGCCCTCCTGGGCTGGAGCGGGGGCCGTTTGCTGTGACGGAGGCTGGGTGGAAGAGGAGCCGGGATTCGCCTGATCGTCGGCGGCGCCGGTGCCTCTGCCGGGAGTGACCTGGTCTTTCAGGTCGGGCAGGCCGTTGGCGCCGGGTTGGGGCGCGGGGGCATTGGGAGCCGTATTCTGGGCCTGGGGCGCAGGGGCATCGGGCACATTCGGCTGTTGTTGGGCAAAAGCCGCACCAAGGAAAGCAAACGAAAGAGCGCCGATCCAAACCGCCCGCATCAAGCTGAAACCCCCATCCATACGACCCCAGGCGGCGCGCCGGACCCTGTGCTAATCGGCAGGGGAGGTGCGCGCAGCATCCACCGTGATGAGATGCAGCGCCGGAGGGGTGGATAACTCTGGCGTATGCTCAAGATTAACAGAGCGCGAGGCGGCTGGCCGGTAATAACCCAAAGGCGGAGCCCTCCGTCTAAGGAGACATGATTGTGCGGTGGCTGCGAATCCTGAGCGTCGTGCTGGTATCTCTGGGCCCCGCTGCGTATGTGACGCGGGCGCAGTCGGCGCCGTCACCCGACGCGCCGCCGGTGAGCAACTTTCCAGCGACCACGACCACTTCGGATGAGGCTCCGCGGGAGACGCTGCATGTGACGTCGAACCTGGTGAGCGAGTACTTCACGGTTCGGGACAAGCACAACGCACTCATCCCTTTCCTGACGAAGAACGACTGCAACGTTTTCGAGGACAAGCAGCCGCAGAAGCTGACCAGCTTTGTGGCGGAGGCAAACCAGCCGCTGACGCTGGGGATCCTGATCGACACGAGCGGCAGCCAGCAATACGTGTTGCCGCTGGAGCAGCAGTCGGCGACGGCGTTTCTGAAGCGGATTCTACGGCCGAAGGACGAGGCGTTCGTGGTGAGCTTCGACGTGGGCGTAAATCTGGAGCAGGATTTCACCAACGACACGCACCTGCTGGACCGGGCGATCGAGCATGTGCAGATCAACACCGCGGCGGGCGGCGGCTCGGTAGGAGTGCCGGGGATCGGGGAGGGACCGATCCCGACGCAGGGCGCACCCAAGGGGACGCTGCTGTACGACGCGGTGTATCAGGTTTCCAACGACAAGATGCGCGCCGAGACCGGGCGCAAAGCGCTGATCCTGCTGACCGACGGAGAGGACGAAGGCAGCGACACCAAGCCGAAACAGGCGATTGCAGCGGCGGAGAACGCCAACGCGATCCTCTACGTGATCCTGATCGCGGACCGGATGCAGTATTTCGGATACGGAATGGGCTACACCGGCGACATGGCGATGCGCCAGCTGACAGAAGCGACGGGCGGGCGCGTGATCAACGTGGGAAACAACGGCAAGAAGCTGGAAGACGCGTTTGCGCAGATCGAGCAGGAGCTGCGGACGCAGTATGTGGCGCAGTACGTGCCGGCGGATAAGGCCATGGACGGGAGCTTCCGCAAAGTGGACGTGTTCTGCAAGGACCAGGATGGAGATCTGAAGGTGCAGGCGCGCAAGGGGTACTTTGCGGTGGCGGACGACCAGTAGAGCAGCGAACAAGCGGTTCGCTGGAAAGCGATTAGCCAACAACCGGTTGGCTAAGAAGCGGTCAGCGAAGGCCCCGGGACTCAGGCAGACCGGTTAGCGGCTGCGGCGCGGAAGGCGCGCCATTCCTTGGCGGAAATCTCCCATAATTCACACGGCTGGCGACCGGAGACCAGATCCCTCTCGATGACGCCGATGAGTCGCATGCCCGTGATCTGCGAGATGCGGCTGGAGGCGACGTTGGCGACGGCTTTGGGGGCGCGGAGAAACGGGAATCCCAGGACATCGAACCAGTAGTCGTTGACGGCCACGACCGCCTCGGTCATGAGGCCCTGGCGCTGCCAGGGGGGCGCGATCCAGAAGCCGCGGTTGTCAGTTGTGCCGCGGAGGAGTCCGATGGCTCCGATGATCTGACCGGGAGCGGTTCGCTGGCGGAGGGTCCAGTGCCATTCGTCGCCGCGAGCCATGGCGGGAAGGGCTTTGTCGCGATAGTACGTGAGGACGCCGTCGGGAGGAAACGGCCAGGGGACGATGGCGTTGAGGTAGCGGACGATCTCCCACTGAGGAAAGAGCTGCTGGACCTGCCCGGCGTCGGCGAGGGCGAGCGGTTCGAGGAGCAGGCGCTCCGTGGTGAGGGTGGGAATCATTCGCGTGACGTTGGCGGGAAGACGGATTGGAGGGCCGAAGAGTTGCGTATGGCATCTGCCGTGCCGACTATCGCACCGCGAGCCAGGCCTGCCAGAAGACGACGGCGAGCATGAAGAGCAGATAGACGCGGAGGGTCCAGAGCAGGAAGAGCTCGCCGGGGCCGAGGCGGCGGCGAGGAACGGGCGCGCTTTTTTCGGCGACGAGCTGATCGAGCTCGAGCTCGGCAAGGACCAGGCGGGTGTCGGCGGCGGAGACGGGTTGGTGGTGTTCGGTCATGGCGCTTATCCGTGGGCAAAATGCGCGAGCAGGTTCGGCGCGACGATGCTGAGTCCATAGAGGATGCCGGCGGCGGTGAGCAGCAGGACCACGCCGGCGGCCAGGGCATTCGCCCAGCCTGGGCTGGGGACTTCGCCCATGATGTCCTTGTCGTTGACGAGGAGATAGAGGAAGACCAGTGCGGGCGGCATGGCGAGGACGGCGACTACGTTGACGACGAGGACGACGAAAACCAGCGGGAGTCCGGGAATGAGGACGATGGCGGCGGCGCCGGCGGCCAGCAGACAGAGGACGGAGTAGAAAGATTTGCCCTGGGTAACGGGGAGGTTGAGGCTGTGGGGACGGCGGGCGACTTCGCCGAAGGCGTAGGCGGAGGAGGTGGAGATGGTGATCGAGGCGACGACGCCGGCTTCGACCATGCCGAGAGCGAAGAGGGCGGCGCCGGCGTGGCCGATGAAGGGCTCAAGGGCCTGGGCGAACTGCGCGGCCTGGAAATTACCGGCCGACATCTGATGCGCGAAGAGCGGCGCGGTGGCGAGGATGGTTCCGAGAGCGGCAGCGGCGGCGAGGGTGGCGCCGAAGAAGGTGTCGAGGCGGCCAAAGTGAATGTCTTTGACGGTGAGGCCCTTGTCGACGGTGGCGCTCTGCTGGAAGAAGAGCATCCACGGAGTGACGGTGGCGCCGATGTTGGAGAGGACGATGAGGAGCGTGTCCTGATCGAGGTGCGGCGCAGGTTTCCAGGTGAGGAAGGCGCGGCCGACATC
>JBAUGH010000019.1:0-6397 GCA_049679565.1 Acidobacteriaceae bacterium | reverse complement strand
GTCCTGGGCGGTAAAAATCCACACCTGCAGACCTACCTGGTGGGTGGGATGTCGACCGCAATCGACGGCAACGAGCCGGAAGCCGTCATCAATCCGGAGCGGATCACGCTCTTCAACGAACTGGCGGCGCGCGCGAAGACGTTCGTCGAGCAGGTGTACCTGCCCGACGTGCTGGCGGTTGCCGGTTTCTACAAGGAGTGGTTCGGCTACGGCGAAGGCCTGGGCAATTTCATGGCCTACGGAGATTTCCCCTCGGGCAGCATCAACGATCCGGCGGACTTCTTTTTCCCGCGCGGCGTGATTCTGAACCGCGATCTGTCGACGATTCACCCGCTCGATCCGGGCAAGGTGACGGAGTCTGTTGCCCACTCCTGGTACGAGTACAGCGGAGGAGACGGCCTCAGCCTGCATCCGGCCGAGGGCCAGACCCGCCCGAAGTATTCGGGTCCGAAGCCGCCCTTCGAGCAGCTGGATACCGATGCCAAGTATTCATGGCTGAAGTCGCCGCGCTACGACGGGAAGCCGATGGAAGTGGGTCCGCTGGCGCGAACGCTGATCGCGTATGCGTCCGGCGACGCGCAGGTGAAGAAGACGGTAGATGGGGTGCTGGCGAAGTTCAACGCTCCGCCGACCGCGCTGTTCTCCACCCTGGGCCGCATCGCCGCCCGCTGCATCGAGTCCGACATCATGGTGAACAAGCTGCCGGAGTGGATCGCGCAGCTGGACGACAACATGAGCCACGGCGACGTGCGTATTCACAACGGCGACATGTGGGATCCGGAGAGCTGGCCGAAATCCTGCGCGGGCTTTGGCCTCGAAGAAGCGCCGCGCGGCTCGCTCGGCCACTGGGTGGAAATCGAAAACAAGAAGATCGTCAATTACCAGGCGATCGTGCCGTCCACGTGGAACGCCGGTCCGCGCGATGCCGACGGGCAGCGGGGCGCCTATGAAGCGGCCCTGCTGAACACGCCGATCGCCGACCCGGAACGTCCGCTGGAAGTGCTGCGCACCGTTCACTCCTTCGATCCTTGCCTGGCCTGTGCGGTCCACGTGGTCGACGCGAAAGGCCGCAGCCGGGAGGTTGTGGCCATGCCAAAGCCGGAGGAATCAACGTCGCAGTCTCCAGCGGCTCAGGCTGTTGCCGGAGGCGAGTGATGGCGACGATCGTCCGTCCCGCGCCTGTTAAAACGCACGTTGCAATCGGCGAAGAGCACGTCGTTCCGGTCTACGTCTGGGAACTGCCGGTCCGTCTGGCCCACTGGGGCATGGTGGCCGCCATCACGGTGCTGACCTGGACGGGACTCTACATGAATCATCCGTTCCTGATCTTCCCGCACAAGACCGCGTGGACCATGGGAACGGTGCGCTTCATTCACGAACTGGCCGGCTTCGAGCTGATCGGGGCGCTGCTGGTGCGTGTTTATTGGTTTTTCGCGGGCAACCACTGGGCGCGCTGGCGGCAGTTTATCCCGCTCACCCGCCGCCAGTGGAAGAGCCTGAAGGCCATGGTGCGCTACTACAGTTTCCAGCAATGGAAGCCGTTCGAGCAGATCGGCCACAACACCCTGGCGGCCATCGTTTACATCCTGGTCTTCTTTCTGATCGCCTGCGAGTGCGTCACCGGTCTGGTGCTGTTCGGTACGGTGAGCCAGTCGCCGACGGTGAACTTCTTTGTGGGATGGATCCCGCGACTGATCGATATCCAGTGGATCCGGATGGTGCACTTCCTGTTCATGTTCTTCCTGATGGGATTCTTCATCCACCACGTCTACAGCGCCACTCTGGTGGCCATGACGGAACGCAACGGCGAGATGGAGAGCATCTTCAGCGGCTACAAATTCGTGGATGACGCGACCATTGACGAAGAGATGAAGATCGCAGCCGTCGAGCCGGGCGTGCTCTTCCGTCCGCGCAGGATCCACCGCAACCGCAACTGGGATCGATGAGTGTTCCACGGATCGCCGTGCTCGGCCTGGGCAACCTGATGCGGGTCGACGACGCCGTCGGCATGCTGGCCCTCGAGGCCATGCGCGTCGACCCGCGGCTGCCGGCTTCCATCCATCTGATCGAAGGGGGCACGCTGGGCCTCGAGCTGCTCCATCCTCTGGAGGGCGTGACCCATCTGCTGGCGCTCGATGCCATCGACACCGGCGCGGCGCCGGGGACGCTGCTGCGCTTCGGGAGCGATGCTCTCGCCGATCTGCCTGCAGGGAAGAGCGTTCACCTGCTCGGCTTTTCGGATCTGATCGGCGCGATGCGCCTGATGGGCACCGTTCCCGGGGAAATCGTCGTGCTCGGGGTACAGCCGAAACGCATTGCCTGGGGCACGGACCTGAGTTCCACGGTCGAAGCGGCCCTTCCCCGGCTCCTCCAGGCGGCCTTCGCGCAAATCGAGGAGTGGACCGGACCGGAAAGCGGTTGGGCCGAGAAGGCGTCCGATCCCTCGAGGGCGAGGCCGGCGGCGAGCACCGTTTCGCGGAGCGCGAGCGTGAATCTGCAGGCCGCGGCATCGGGCGAATCGGCCTGGTACTGGTAGCTCGGGGTGCGCCTGGCGCGCCTCATGGGCAACCGTCACGGGCACAAATTGAAAAAACTAAAGTAACAAGGGCGCCGTCTTCGGAACGGGGCCCCGGGACGAGGCGCGCCCGCACGAAGAACGGCCGCAACCCCTTTGAAAATTGAAGCCTGGAGAAGTCGCGGAAGCGGGAGCTCGGCTTGGCGCGGCCTTCGGATTCCTGCGCCGCCGTGACGCTCGTCACTGCGCCGAAAGTAATGAGCCCATGTGATTTGCATCACTGTGCCCTCAATCAGCCACCGGTATTCTCCAGCTGAACGTAAAGAAGGAATTTCAGCGGGGCAGGGTGCGGAACAGGCTCCTGGATCGCTGTTCGAGGTGAATACGCATGCGTCGTTTCGTAACCAGCATGGCGTGTCTTGTTCTGCTGACCGGGTTCGCAGGAACCAGGCTGGCGCGCGCTGCGGGCCAAAGCCAGCAGCCAGCGGCAACTTCTTCCCAGACGGCGGCAGCGGATTCGACCAATTTCGTCGGTCAGGAGACCTGCGCCACTTGTCACGAGGAAGTGGTGAAGAAGTTCGCCAACAACCCCCATTCGCGCCTCGCCCTTGAACACGCCGGCAAGGGAGTGACCTGCGAGAGCTGCCACGGACCGGGCAAGGCCCACGTGGAAGGCGGCGGCGACGTCACCAGGATCCGGCGCTTCGACAAGCTCAGTCCCAAAGAGGTTGACGAGACGTGCCTCGGCTGCCATGCCGGCACGCACCCCAACTTCGAGCGTTCGCCGCATGCGAAGGCGGGCGTCAGCTGTCTCGGATGCCACGACGTCCATGCTCCGGGGACGGAAGCGAAGCTGTTGAAGGCTGACCAGCCGAAACTGTGCTACCAGTGCCACACCGACACCAAACCTGCATTCAACATGCCCTTCCATCACCCGGTGAATGAAGGCGCAGTGAACTGCAGCGACTGCCACGACGTGCACGGCTCGTTCCAGAACAGCAACCTGCGGTCGACAGCGGATCAGAACATGATCTGCACGAAATGCCACGCGGAGACGCGCGGTCCCTTTGTCTACGAGCACGCCGCAGTGCGCGCCGAAGGCTGCCTGGGCTGCCACTCGCCGCACGGTTCGCAGAACGCGCGCATGCTGAATATGCCGTCGATCAACACGCTGTGCAATCAGTGCCACAGCCGGGTTGCCAATCACACGGTGACGGGGATGGGTGCGGGCTCAGACGAAATCGCGCCCTGCACCAGCTGCCATACCTACATTCACGGCTCCAACATCAACCAGGCGTTCCTGCGATAAGCGGATGGAACCGGATCGCGCCTTCTCCACATCGGACAGCGCGGTTCGGATCCAGGGATTCGATGTGGGCGATGTTTTCCAAGTGAGGCTTTCTATGAAGAAGATTTGCTGGCTTTCTCGGCTCTCCACTGAAGGGCACTCGCGCGCCTGGGTCCGGCGTATCGCGGGCAGCACCGGAGTCGCCGCTCTTATGATGGCGACGGGCCTGGCATTTGCCCAGACGCCGGCGCCAGCCGCGCCGGATACGCAGCCGGTTGCTCCCAACGGATACTCGATCCACGAGTCCGTCGATCTCGGCGGCCATATCGTCGGGCTCTCCGGCAGCGGCGCGATGTACGACACCATGGTGAATCAGGAGTCCGGGCCGCGCGTGTTGGGCGAAACCTTCCAGCTCCGGGCGCTCCCCGGCACCAGGAACACAATCGTTGATTCGCTCACCGCTTTCGGCAGCGGATTCGGCGGCGATCCCTACGACTTCGCAAAGATTGATTTCTACAAAGGCAAGCTCTACGAGTTTTCCGGAATGTTTCGCCGCGATCGCCAGTACTTCGACTACGATCTGCTCGGCAATCCGAACATCCCCGCGGGACTTTCGACGCCCATCTCGCCCAGTGGCTCGCTGCCGTGGAAACAGGTAACGCAGTCGCCGTTCCTGTACAACACCGTGCGTCGGATGACCGACACGAACCTGACGCTGTTGCCGCTGTCCAAAGTGACGTTCCGGGCAGGCTACTCACACAATACGTTCGAGGGTCCGAGCCTGACCCCCAGCGGCTATCAGTTTGCCAGCTCCTACGACGTCCTGCTCGAAGAATACCAGCGTAATGGCACCGACGACTTCGTGGGAGGAATCGACTGGAAGCCGGTGAAGGACACGAAGCTCACCTTTGAAGAGGTAGTGGATCACTACAAGGCCGACTCCTATTTCACCATGGATCCCTCCTACTACACCGTCCAGGAGGCGGATGGCACGAAGGTCGCCCCGCTGGCTAACTACGACAACCTCACGCCTTATAGCACCACCAGCGCCTGCAACAGCAACAGTATCGGTACGGCGCCGGCGCTGTCGGCGCCCAATACGCCGGGCGGTCTGCCGATCATCAATCCCGCCTGCGCTGTGGTGCTCAGCTACCTGCGCACGCAGCCCACGCGATTCCTCTATCCCACGGAAGTCTTCCGGTTCCAGAGCTCCAGTATCCGGAACGTGGCGATGAACGGCGATTTTCGCTACACCAGCGCTAAGATGAACATGCCGGCCTACTACGAAAACTTCCAGGGCCTGGCCAAAACCACGCGGGGGCTGACTTATACCGCTTCTGGCAACGCGCAGCGCAAAGTGACGGCGGCCGATTATGGCATCGTCTGGCAGGCGTCCCGGAAGTTCAGCCTCGAGGATCAGTTCACCTTCTCGAACGCGCAGCAGCCGGGCACGACCACCATGACCAGTCTGACGACCGTCGCGACCGCGGCCACGGCCAACAGCGAAACCATCAACAACCCGACGCTGACCACTACGGTGGTCAATGCACCCACCACGCCAGCCACGGCGACCCTTGAGGGCAGCGGCTCGGTCGGCGTGCCTCTGCCGGACTTCTTCGGACAGCGGTTTATTACCAACGATGTGACCGGGACGTGGGACGGCTGGTCGCGCGCCACCGTTTCGTTCACTTACCGGCATCAGAATCACGTAATCGCCGAAGGAATACCGCACAATGCCCCACTGGTGACAACCGAGCCCGGTGGCGTGGCTGCAAGTTTCAACAATCCAACCAACAACGGAACAGTCACCATCAACCAGGACGGCGGCATTCTCAACCTCGCATTGCGGCCCACCAGCAACTGGGACGTGAACGGCACGGCGGAAATCATGTACGCCGATAACGTCTTCACCCCGGTGGCCCCGCGGCAGCTGCAGCACTATCGCGTGCACACCCTGTATCGCGCGAAGTCGTGGGCAACGCTTTCGGGCGCCTACAACGACCTCGAACGGCACGACAACACGAACAATACCGGCCTTGCGCCGCTCGATGGCCCGCTCCAGCATGCAGACCACAGCCGGATCGGCAGCGTGGGAGCGCAGATCTTCCCGAACGAACACTACGGCCTGGATTTCGACTACGCCTACAGCGACATCTATACGGCGACGAATATCTGCTACCTGGCCGGGGCCAGCGTCGCAACGCCGGGTGCTGCGCCGGCTAACGGTGCAGGTTGCCCATCGACCGCCGCCAATCGTGGCGGAGGTTACGACTTCGGTCCGGTGAAGGACTTTATGGATGCTCCGACGCAGTCCGGTTCGGTGGCCGTCCATCTGTCGCCCAATGCGAAGTTCGCATCGAGCATCGGCTACCGCATCAATTCGGTGAACGGCAGTCGCTTCTACAATGATTCGCGGGATGTTGCCGGCTCGCTGGTCTCGACCTATCAGTCGCCCTTTGTGAATGCGGCGTGGACGGTCCATCCCGGATTCATCTGGAAGGCCGAATATAACTTCTTCGGCTACGGCGAGGGCGGACCTTCCGGTGCGGCGTATTGCGCCACCTCAAACCCCGCAACTTCGGGCGGGACGGTAC
>JBAUGH010000018.1:0-2545 GCA_049679565.1 Acidobacteriaceae bacterium | reverse complement strand
GACATAGAGGATGCGGACCTCAGCCTGGGTCGGTCCGGCGGGGGTATCGATCACAGGCTCGAAACTGACCCGCTCCTGGAGGAGGTAAAGGTGACGGTCGCCCGGAGGTATTGCGGCGAGCAGCTCGTCGGAGGGGGCGAAGCGGATGCCCTGGCCGGCAAAGGAGTAAAGCGGCTTGAGGATCAGGCGGCTGCGATCCCCGGGTAGACGGTCGCGGGCCGGAGAGCCGTCGGGGAGCCAGTCGTCGAGGAAGACAGCGGGGGGCACGGCGGGATGATCGAGGAAGGGCAGGGAGAACTTGCTGACATGGAAGTACCAGTTAGGGTGGCCGGCCCATTCGAGGTCGAAAGGCTCGCGGTAGTCGAACTGGAGGGGAACCTGTCTGCGGACGAGCTCATCGACGATGGCGCGATTGTAGATGCGACGGATGGGGATGAGGCGTTTGCCGTCGCGATACGCAAGGCGGCGGAGTTGGCCAGGGTTCCTGAGGTGGGGATCGATTGACGCGTCGACGGGCTCCAGAGCGGCGATGTCAACGATGCGGATGCCGAGGCGGTCGGCAGTGATGTGGAAGTCGGGGAGGGTCTTCTGGCTGGCGGGATCGACATCGATCAGAACGACGGTTTCCGGATCGTGACCGGCGACGATTGTGCGGGCGAGGAGCTTCCAGAAGGCGGACTCGTCGAGGCCGCCGTAGAGGTAGCGGAGGCTCGATGGCAGCGAAAAGGTGGAGCGGTACGCCTCGCTGAGGGCCCATTGGAATCCGAAGACGGAGGGGAAGGCCTGCATTTCGACGAGCCGCGGGGCGAGGGAGCCGTCGGACTCGCGGACGAGGCCGAAGTCGGCGGTGAGGAAGTGGGGGTGGGCGTTCTGACTGGCCGCGCGCCAGGGTTCGGGGATGGCGGCGAGCGATTTTTGGAGGTAGGCGGGATCGCGAACGAGGCGCAGGGTCAGGTCGGCGCCGATGCGGGCCATGTTCCCGAGGAGTGCTTGCGGGAAGAAGCAGGGGGTCTCGGCGACGGGGAAGCCGACATGGGTACGGGCCACGGCATCGAGCGAGTGGAGCAGGGAGCGGAAGGCTTCCGGACGGAATCGATGATTGAAGTCCTGGCGAAGAGAGGGAAGCACAGGGGAAGAGTACCGCTTGTAGCCAGCGGGCTGCCAAAAGCCAGCCAGGAGCGAGCGAAATGCCAGCCAGGAGCCGGCGAAAGGCCAGCCTGGAAGCCGGTGAAATGCCAGCCTGGAGCCGGCTCAGGATTTCGACGCGGTGCTTAGGCTGACTTCTTCGCGGAGAGTGCTTTGACGCGGGCGTTCAGGCGGCTCTTGTAGCGGGAAGCGGTGTTGGCGTGAAGAACGCCCTTTTGCACGCTTTTGTCGATGGTGGAGACGGTAGAGCGGAACTGCTCGGCGACGGCCTTCTGGTCGCCCTTCTGGAGGGCCTCGCGGAGGGCGCGCAGGCTGCCGCGGACCTGGGTGCGGTTGGAACGGTTAACCGCGGTACGTTTGGTGGTCTGCCGGACGCGCTTGAGCGCAGAAACGTGGTTCGCCATGAGTGAATCGAGTCTCTCTTTCGGAAATGAATGCGGGCCGAAGAGGCGCAAAAGCGCATGGGCCGCAAAGAGAAAGTTTAACACAGCAGCCTGGAGGGAGGTGTAATGCAGGTTCCGGGTTTGTAGGGGGACTGCGGAGAGTTGCCAGCCGGCAGCGGACCGGCACTCAGCGGAGGACTTCGTCGAGGAAGCGGCGGAGGGTGGCGGTCAGGGTGGAATCGGGGGCGGCGCGGAGGTCGTAGATCTGCTTCGGGTAGGGTGCGGCGTTGAACAGGGCGCGCGTACGCGACGCATTGCCTGCCCGGTCGAGGAAGAGCAGCGGGGCGTGGATGCTGCTGAGATCGCCGCTGGGATCGAGGAATTCTGTTTGTAACAGCGACAGTGGCACAAGGCGCGCGCGGGCGTCGGCTTCAAGGATCTGGCGGGCGGGCGGGTTGGGATCCTGGAGAATGACGCCGGCGGGGGCGAAGCGGGTCGCAAGATGAGCGGCGAAGGTGGCTCCGACGCCATCGCCGAAGACGACGATGTTCTTCGCGGGGATGTGGCGGATGTCGGTGAGCCAGGTCCAGGCAGCGATCGCGTCGGCGGTGGCCAGGCGTTCGGTGGGATGGCGGCCGGCGCTGTGTCCGAAACCCTGGTAATCAAAGGCGAAGACGTTGATGCCGAGAGCATGAAGGGTGACCAGCGCGGGCAGGCAGTCGGAGAGCGAGCCACGCGCATCGTGGAGGTAGAGGATCGTATCCGATGCCCAGAGGGCACCAGGAGGTGCAGGTTGTGAACGCGGCGTACCGGGCGCGACTACCGGGATCCACCAGCCATCGAGGCGGGGCCGACCGGTATCGGTAACGTCGAAGCGGATGTCGAGCCAGGGCAGGCCGGCGTTCGCAGGTGTGGCGCTGACGGTGTGGGAGGGATGGAAGAGAAGTTGCCACTGCCCCTGGTAGAAGAGCAGGCAGAGGGCGCCGTATCCGCAGACGGAGGCGGCGGCGAGGGAG
>JBAUGH010000017.1:0-5213 GCA_049679565.1 Acidobacteriaceae bacterium | reverse complement strand
TTGCGGAGGTCGTTGGCGGCAGCGGCGCGCATGAGATCGCCGAGATGCGCGTGGAGGAGGACAAGACTGGGCTCGCGGAAGAGGGAGGCGCGGACCTGTTCAAGGGAGCGCTCCGGGGAGAGCAGGCAGTCGCGGCGGAGGCGCGCGTCGTGGCGGGCGAGAGTTTCCTGAATTGTGACCGTGTCTGCGACAAATCCGGAGAGCAGGAGCCAGGAAATTTCTTCCTGGCGAAGCGGTTCGGCAATCCAGCGGAGAAGCAGCAGGGCGGCGCGGAGGACGGGCACGCCGGCGAGGGGCTCGCCAAGGGAGAATTCCCAGGGTGGGGAGACGGAGGGGCGGCGGATGTCGTCGTTTTGCGGGAGGAGGATGCTGCGGAAGGCGCGATCGATGGGATGGCGGAGGGCGGCGAGCGAGCCGGCGAGGACGGCAATGCGGGCGGAGGGATTATCGAGGAGAATGTCGCGGGCCCAGGCGGCGCAGGCGGCAATTTCGCGGCTGCGATCGGGAGCGGCAATCCAGGCGCGCTGAGCGGAGGGAGAAGGTTCGGGGCGATGCTCGGCGACAGCGACGCCGGCGGCGGCAAGCGCGTCGAGGAAGGAGCGCTGCGCGGGCGGGATGCGGTCGAAGCCGATGAGGAGGATTTCGCGGGGGAGGGAGAGGCCGGGGAGATGCGGGGCGAGGGCGGACTCGAGCAGAGCGGAGCTGAGCCAGCGATGGCGGGTGCAGTCGCGCTCGAAGGCGGCGGCCCAGTGGCGGAAGCGCTCGGGGTCAGTCGGCGCGTCGAGGGAGCCCCAGGCAGCGCGGCGGGCGTCGTGGGCCTGATAGGCGGAGAGCAGCGACCAGGCTTGGGCGGCGAGGGTGGCAAAAGCGTCCACGGAGGGGTCGGGGATGCCGTTGGCGCGAACGTGGCGGGTCCAGAGGATGTGTTCCTGGTGGGGGGTGAGGAGCTGGGGCGCGTCGGGGACGGAGAAGGAATGGTCGCGGCCGAGGTCGCGGAGCCAGGATTGCCAGTCGGAGACCGGTGGAGTGGGCCAGAGGGTGCGGCCGAGGGCGCGCTGATCGCGGGCGAAAGCGAGATGGAGAGCACGGGCGGCGCGGGCGTTGGCCGCGACGATGGTAGCGCCGCGCCGGAGCGCATCGGAAATCGGCGGAGCGAGCCTCATGCGGGCCTGGAGCTGATATTCAAAGTGTAAACTGACGAGTGAAACAGCTACGGACTTACCTTTCCACCGCACTGGTTGTCGCCATGACCGGCGCGGTTTTTGTGTTTCTGGCGGGATGCCGCAGAACCTTTGCGCCATCGCAGCAGCCGCAGCAACAGCAGGCGGCCGGGAAGCAATATCACGTTCGCGGCATTGTGGTGGCGAGCGATGCGAAGACCGGCGAGGTATCGCTGGATACGGACGCGATTCCCGGCTATATGCAGGCGATGACGATGCCGTACACGCTGCGGCAGCCGGACATCGCGACGGAATTGCATCGTGGGGACACGATTACGGCGGTGATGACGGTGACGCCGGATGCGAATGTGCTGGATCAGATTGTGGTGGTGGACCAGGCGAAGCCGGATTACGTGCCTGCGGTGACGTACAACACCCTCGAACCGGGCGAGGCGATTCCCGATTTCGAGTTTCTGAATCAGAGCGGGCGGAGGGTGCGGCTGGCCCAGTGGCGGGGCAAGGTGCTGCTGCTGACGTTCATTTACACGCGCTGCCCGCTGCCGAATTTCTGCGTGCGGATGAGCCGGAACTTTGCGGAGATCGACAAGGAGTTGCAGAAAGATCCGCAACTGTACGCGAAGACCCACCTGCTGAGCGTGAGCTTCGACCCAAAGTACGACACGCCGAAGGTGCTGCGCAGTTATGGGGGCGCATATACAGGGAGATATTCGGAGGAGACCTTCACGCACTGGGATTTTGCGGCTCCTCCGGAAAAGGAGTTGAAGAAGGTGCTGCTGTTCTTCGATATCGGGGTAACGCCGGCGGGGAGCGCGACGCTGACGCATTCGCTGTCGACGGTGGTGATTGCGCCGGATGGGAAGGTATACAAGTGGTATCCGGGGAACGACTGGACGGTAGCGCAGGTGATGGGGGATGCGAGGAAACTGGCCGGCGGTCGCACCTGATCCGGTATGATGAGAAGTGGTCTGACCACGAGATTGCAGGAGGCGTGAGGAACCATGGCTGCGCTGACGATTCGCAAAGAGGGTGAGCTGGATTTTCTTTCGCTGGGAGCGCTGGTGCACCGGCTGGATCCGGGGATTGTGCCGTTTCGCAAGGCGACGGAGTGTGCGATCCACGTGAGCGGCGGCGAGTTCAACGTGGCGGCAAATTTGTCGGACTGCTTCCGGATGAAAACCGGGCTCGCCTCGGCGATGGTGGATTATCCCATCGGCGACCTGATCGCGGAGCGAGTGCGGGCGATGGGGGTGCGGCCGTTCTACAGGCACTTCGAGCACGACGGGGTGCGCGGGCCGAACATGGCGACGGTGTACAGCGACCGCGGATTCGGAGTGCGCGCGCCGGTGGTGTTCTACAACCGCTGCAACGAGGCGGCGGGGCAACTGAAGCCGGGGGATTTCGACTGGAAGAAGATTTTCGCGGGCGGGGTGCGCTGGGTACACAGCGGCGGCATTTTTGCTGCGCTTTCGCCGACGACGGCGGAGGTCGCGGTGGAGATGATGAAGGCCGCGAAGGAAGCGGGAGCGGTGACGTCGTTCGATCTGAACTTCCGCGAGAAGCTGTGGAAGATTTCCGGCGGCGCGGATCGCGCGGTGGAGACTGTAGCGCGGATCGTGGAGCACGTGGACGTGCTGGTGGGCAACGAAGAGGATCTGCAAAAGGGGCTGGGGATCGAAGGGCCGAAGGTGGAGAAGGCGAAGTCGAAGCTCGATCCGACGATCTTCTTCGGGATGATCGACCAGGTGGTGAAGAAGCATCCCCAGGTGAAGGTGGTGGCGACGACTTTGCGCGAGGTGCATTCGACGAATCGTCACAGCTGGAGCGCGGTGGCGTGGGTGGATGGCAAAACGTTCACGGCGCCGACGGCGGAGCTGGATGTTTACGATCGCGTGGGTGGCGGCGACGGGTTCGCGGCGGGATTCTTCTACGGGCTGCTGGCGGGCGCCGATCCGGAAGAAGCGGTGCGGCTTGGCTGGGCGCATGGAGCGCTGCTGACGACGTTCCCGGGCGACACCACGATGGCGACACTGGAGCAGGTGAAGGCGTTCGCGAAGGGCGGATCGGCGCGGATTCAGCGTTAGAGCCGGGGACAGGGGATAGGGTGTAAGGTGCAGGACGGCTGGCGTGATGTGTGGACTGCGCCAGCCGCTTCCTTTTTGCGGGGAACGAGTTCTGTAGACTGAGACAACGAAGCGGAGGATGCATGGCGAAAGTAACACTGGTGTTTGCGGCGCTGATGATGGCGCTGGGGCTGGTGGGCTATCTGGGCAGCGGGAGCCAGCACCCGACGGCGCTGATCCCGTTCTGGTGGGGGCTGGCGCTGGGAATCTTCGGGATACTGTCCATCAGTCCGAGCGAGAAACGCCGCAGGATTTTCATGCATGTCAACGTGACGATTGGGCTGCTGGGCTTTATCGGCGGGCTGGTGGAGGGCATTCGCGGGTGGGGCAAGCCGACTCCGGGTGCGTACCTGATCTCGGCGGAGACCGCGAAGCTGTGGATGGCGACCCTGATGCTGATTTATGTGCTTCTTTGCGTGCGCTCGTTCATCAAGGCAAGGAGCAAGCCAGTAGCGGGTAGCCAGTAGCCGAAAAACAGCCGGGAGCCTGGAGCTGGGAGCTGGGAGCCGGGAGCCGGACGACGCAGGGCAAGGGCAGTTTTCTTTCTTATGGCGATGGGGTCCATTCCGAGGATGAATGCGGAGCGCGGCAGCCGCGGGGCGCGCGCGCGGGCCGGCGCCGACTTGCCGAAGAAAAAGACGGATTTCAGAAAGGCGATGCCGGAGATCTGGAAGCTGGTGCGGCCGCGGAAGTGGCTGCTGCTGGTGGGTCTGGGGCTGGTGGCCATCAATCGCGTGGCCGGGCTGGTGCTGCCGTTCCTGACCAAGCCGTTCGTCGATCAGGTGATCACGCACCATCGCGGCTCTTTGCTGCCGCGGCTGGTGATCGAAGTCTTTTCGGCGACGCTGCTGCAGGCCATTACCTCGATTTCGAACACCCAGCTGCTGTCGAAGGCGGCGCAGCGGATGATTGCCGATTTGCGCCAGCAGGTGCAGCAGCACGTGGGGCGGCTGGCGGTGAGCTTCTACGACGCGAACCGGACGGGCGTGCTGGTGTCGCGGATCATGAACGATGTGGAAGGTGTGCGCAATCTGGTCGGCACGGGGCTGGTGGAATTCGTGGGCGGGCTCATGACCGCGTTCATGGCGTTCTTTTTCCTCCTGCATAAGGCGCCGAAGATGACGCTGATTGTGTTTTCGGTGGTTGTGGCGTTCGTGCTGGTGTTGCAGAAGGCGTTCAAGACGATCCGGCCGATTTTCCGGGAGCGGGCAAAGATCACCGGAGAAGTGACGGGGCGGCTGACCGAGTCGCTGGGCGGCGTGCGGGTGGTGAAGGGCTATCACGCGGAGCAGCGAGAGGCAGGCGTGTTCACCGTCGGCGTGATGCGGCTGCTGGATAACGTAATGCGATCGCTGACGGCGACCAGTCTGCTCTCGATGGCGGCGACGACGGTGTTGGGCGTAGTGGGCGGGCTGGTGATGCTGCTGGGCGGACATCTGGCGGCGGCGGGACACATGACGGCCGGCGACTACACGCAGTACACGATGTTTCTGGCATTCATGATCGCGCCGGTGTTCCAGGTGGTGAACATCGGAACGCAGGTGACGGAGGCGGTAGCCGGGATCGACCGCACCATGGAGATCCTGGGGGAGAAGGATGAATTTGCCGATCCGGCGCGGGTGAATACGCTGAAAGAGATCGTCGGCGAGGTGGCCTTCGAGGACGTGCGGTTCGCCTACGATCCGGAGAAACCGGTGCTGCATGGGATCTCCTTCGAGTCGCAGCCGGGGACGGTAACGGCGCTGGTGGGGTCGTCGGGGTCGGGGAAATCGACGATCATCAGCCTGATTTGCGCGTTCCACACGCCGGACTCAGGTCGCGTGCTGGTGGATGGGATCGACCTGTCCACCGTGCGGCTGGACAGCTACCGTTCGCAGCTGGGAGTGGTGCTGCAGGAGTCGTTCCTGTTCGA
>JBAUGH010000016.1:0-3159 GCA_049679565.1 Acidobacteriaceae bacterium | reverse complement strand
CTCCCCGTCCGCCGCGTGGTCCTCTACAAAAACGGCGTCGGCTACTTCGAGCACCAGGGACGCGTCACCGGCAACCAGGCCGTCACCATCGACTTCACTTCCGCCCAGCTCGACGACGCTCTGCAGTCCCTCACCGCCATCGACCTCGGCGGCGGCCGGATCGCGGCCGTCGATTTCAACTCCACCACCCCGCTCGAGCAGCAGCTCAAAAACATCCCCCTCGGCCTGGGCGACGATCCCTCCACCCAGGATCTCTATACCGCCCTCCGCGGCGCGCGCGTCGAAGTCTCCGGTCCCGGCCTTGCCCCGTTCTCGGGCCGCATCGTCGACTACGAAACCCGCACCGAGAAGTCCGCCGCCGGATCCGACACCACCCGCGCCTTTCTCACGGTGGTCAGCGACGAAGGCGCGGTCCGCACCCTCGAGGTCACCCCCGCCGTCAGCGTCCGCGTGCTCGACGGCGGTCTGCGCCGCGACCTCGACGACTACCTCGCCCTGCTCGCCTCCGCGCAAAACCGCCAGGTTCGCCACCTGACGCTCGAGGCCGAGGGCACCGGCGCCCGCGATATCCGCGTCAGCTACATCACCGAAGTCCCCGTCTGGAAGAGCACGTACCGCATCGTGTTCCAGAACAGCGAAAGCTCCGGCGCTGCATCCGGCGCCGCTCAGAGTGCTCTCCTCCAGGGGTGGGCCGTGGTCGACAACACCGGCGGCTCCGACTGGGACCATGTTCAGCTGTCCCTGGTCGCCGGCGCGCCGCAGAGTTTCACCGAGCCGCTCTCCCAGCCCATCTACACGCAACGCCCGGAAGTGCCCGTCCCCGAAGCGGAGAACGTCGCGCCCAGCATCCACGAGAGCGGGGAGGCTGCGCCGGCTCCGATGGCCTCATCCAGCCAAACCGTCATGGTGAACGGCCAGCCGGCGGCGCCGACAGCCACTGCGAGGCGGGAGATGCGCGGCGTCATGGGGGGCGTGCTGGGTGCGCTGGGCACCGGCCCCGCTCCCGGTTCCGGGCTGCTCAGCATGATCCGCCCGGAGCCTCTTCAGGACGAATCCGGCACCGCCACCTCGGCCAAATTCGACGACTTCTTCGAGTACACGCTCGCCCAGCCCATCACCCTCCGCCGCAACCAGTCCGCTCTGGTCCCGTTTCTCCAGACCAGCGCCCGGGCCGAGCGCGTCACTCTGTTCGGCCCCGGCAGCCCGGTGCCTCTGCGCGCCCTGTGGCTCACCAATTCCAGCTCGCTTACCCTCGATCGCGGCAGCTTCTCGGTCTTTGAGAACGGCGAATTCGCCGGCGAAGGCCTCACCGATCCCATCCACCCCGGCGAGAAACGCCTGCTCTCCTACGCCGTCGACCAGGCCGTGCACGTCACCCGCAAGGACGCGCCCTACTCGAGCTACCTCCGCCATATCGCCGTCAGCGACGGCATCATCACCGAGCGCAACCTCGAATTCCGCGCCTCCACCTACAGCATTCACAACGCCGCCCCCGACGACCGCGTGGTCATCGTCGAATACCCCTCTTCTCCCGGCTGGAAGCTCGAACGGGAGATCAAGCCCGAAGGCATCGTTCTGACCGACGCCGATCCGGTCGAGACCACTCCTTCTGCTTATCGCTTCCGCGTGGTCGTCAAGGCCGGACAAACGGCGGAGCTCAGGGTCGGCCAAACCCACACGCTGAGCACGCGGGTCGCGCTCGCCACGGCCAGCGACGAGCATCTCCGGTTCCTGATCAACACCCGCGGCTTCAATGGGTCGGTGGCGAAGGCCCTGGCCCCGGTGCTCGCCGCCCGTGCCAGACTCCACACTCTTGAAACGGAGCTGGCCGCCAACCAGCAGCAGATCGACCGCGCCGCAGCAGACTCGACCCGCCTCCACGACAACCTCCAGGGCCTGAAGGACACACCCGAGGAGCGCGCGCTGGCCCGCCGCTATGCCGGGGAAATGAACGCCGACGAGGACCAGCTCCAGTCCCTGCGCAAAGACCGCTCCGGCCTCGAGCAGCAGCAGACCGCCGCCCAGCAGGCGCTGGACGACGCCATCCACAATTTAAATCTGGACCAGGATATGTAGGGGAATTGCTACTTTTCGGCTTCGCGAAGGTCCTCGACATCCAGCAGATCGCGAGGCCGACCTGCCGCACGCTTCGAAGCAATCAGGTCGCTTTTCGAAAAGATCGAGGTCCTTCGTAGCCCGCGGCTGAGCGTGGAAAGAAACCGCGTATCCCCCCACGACGAGATGCTTAACGCCGTGGGCGTGGAAGGATCGCAACAGTTCTTTGAAGTCGGGGAACATCCGGCAGAGCTTCCTTCATGGCATAAACCGCGCGGGTCAGTTCGGAGACAGCGTCCATCCTCTCGTAAACGGGTCGGCTTCTCCAGTATCGATACTCGTCTGCCTTCATCTCTGCAAAGCTGTCATAAACGCGGATGGCTGCATCCATGCCTTCTTGTAGCACTCGCTCCCTCCCATTGCAACGTAAAGGGCGGGATCAGCCCCACCCCTCACAACCTGCAACCTGCCACGTCATCTCTGCCTTACATCGCCTCGATCAGCTCCATCTTCCCGTCCCGCTTGCGGTGCAGCACGCACACCACCCCCTCCGGGTTCCGGAACACGAACACGTCCCGGTCGCGGAACTCGGCTTCCTTCACCGCTTCCTCGATCGTCATCGGCCGCAGCGCCACCGAGTCCGACGAGCGCACGATATGCGGCTCGGCGATCGGCCGGGTCGCCGGAAAGGTGTGCACGGTCACCGGCACTACCGTTCGCGAGGGATGTTTCCCGTTGTGCTTCACCGCCGCCGCCGTGCTCTCCGGATCCGCCGATTCGGACCGCGTCCGGCTCGCTCTGCGCGGACGCACCGGCATCACTTCGTGCGGCAGCTTCTCGTCCTTCGGCTGCCGCTTGATCGCGTTCATCCGCTTCCCGTAGCGAACCGCCTGCGTCTCCGCCCGGCCCAGCGCCTCGCGCAGCGCCGTCTCCATGCTGGTCGATTCGGCGAAGCCCACAATCTTGCCCGCCCGCATCTTCACGGCCACATCCGCGGTCTTGCGATACTTCTCCGACGTCAGCACGATGTGCGCGCCCACCACATTCGGCAGCAGCTTCGCAATCCGTTCGATCCCCTCATCCCCCAGCCGCCGCAGCGCCGGG
>JBAUGH010000015.1:0-8084 GCA_049679565.1 Acidobacteriaceae bacterium | reverse complement strand
GCCCATAATCACCCTCCACCGGAATCGCGTGATCCAGCGCGTAGAACTGCTCCACTCGCCCACCCAGTGGGGCCACCAGCGGTCCCGGCTGCCGCTCGGGATTGAGCCCGTTCTCGTCGTTCTTCATTCCCGAACGCGGGCCGAGCAACAGATGTCCTCCCTGGCGAACGTAGTCGAGCAGATGCGCGGCCAGCGAAGGAGGCAGCACATTCAGCGCAGGCGCAATCACAAGACGGTAGTGATCGAGCGGCGCGGTGGCTTCCACGATGTCCACCGACTGCGCCGCAGCCAGCAGCGGCCGATAAAAGTCGAGCAGCACCTGCAACTGGTCCCATCGGGCGCTGTGCGGCTGGAAATCAATCGCCCATCGGCTGTCGTAGGTGAGAACGATAGCCAACTGGGAAACCGGCGTAGTGCCCGCCAACACCGGCTGTGCGCGATGGAACTCCTCGGCCGTCCGCCGGATTTCCCCATAGATCGGCAGCGGCGTGCCATCTGCCCCCACCAGGGCTCCGTGGTATTGTTCCTGCCCGTTCGGCGCATCCCGCCACTGCCAGTACAGAACGCCTTCGGCGCCGTGCCCCAACGCCTGCCAGGCCATCGCGCGCGTCTCGCCAGGGTACAGCGCATTATTCACCGGGGCCCAGTTCACAAACGCAGGCTGCGTCTCCATCACCAGAAAATTCCGCCGCTTCCAACCGCGCACAAAATCGTGCATCGCCGCGTTGCGCTCGGCATCCAGATGGCCCTCCCCAACGTAGTCGTCCCACGAGGCAAACGTCAGCGGATCGCAGATGCGGTAGTGGTCGAAGTGGTCGCTCCACCCCAGACCGCCCAGATTTGTCGTGATGAATTGCCGGGGATCGCTCCATCGCCGGATTGCGTCGATCTGCACCTGCTGGAAGCTGAGCCACGTCGCCGTCACGAAGCGGCGGTGCGCCAGCATCAGCCCCGGATTGCCGGGCACGTCGTTCAGGGGAACTTCATCCCAGTCGTCGTACGTCTGGCTCCAGTAGGCTGTCGCCCAGTCGCGATTAAGCGCGGCGATGGTGTGGTACCGCGCGCGCAGCCATGCGTGGAACTGCCGCTGCGCAGAAACATCGAACGACTCGTCGGTGTACTCGTTCCCGATCTGCCACCCAATCACATTCGGATCGTGCCCGAACCGTTGCGCCAGCCGCGTCGCAATCTCCCGGCAAAAGATGCGATATCGCGGGTTGCTATAGGAGAATTGGCGCCGTCCGCCATGCTCGGCGCGCGTCCCGTTCCCATCCACCAGCAGCGTGTCGGGATACTTTGCCGTCAGCCAGGCCGGCGGCGCGTCCGTCGGCGTGCCCAGAATCACTGCGATGTGGTGCTTCGCCGCCAGACGAATCGCCCGGTCCAGCCAGTCGAGTTCGTAAGCGCCCTCGCGCGGTTCCATCCGGCTCCACGCAAATTCGCCTACCCGAACTACGTTCAGCCCAGCTTGCTGCATCAGTGTCAGGTCGGCGTCCCAGCGCGACTCCGGCCATTGCTCCGGGTACCACGCTGCGCCGATCAGCGGCTGGCCAGGTAAAGTCAGCGCGTCTTCCGCTGCATCGGCGCGCGGCGCGCCGGCCCCGCTGCAAAATAACAGAAGCGCCAGCGCTGCCGCCAGCGTCCTGTGCAGGCGGCATTTGTCTCTCGTGCCTGGAATCGCAGGGTGGGTGTGCGGTTGCTTCATCCATGTAGAATACGTTTTCGCCGGGCGAACTCCGCTCTCACTGGAACATTCGCAGAAATGCCTCCGCCACAGCAGCCATCCCCGCCCCGCCCTCTGCATCGTGACGCACTGAATTTCGCAGAGCCCGGGGGTGAACAGCAGGTACCCGATGAATCCTGTTAGCACTCGTCGTCATTTTCTCCGTTCCGCCGGCATCGTCCTGGGCGCCGGAGCCGCGGGTCGCAATGTCTTCGCGAATCCTGCGCCCCTCCCCACACCGCACGCCCTCGAGACCCCGTACAAACTCAATCAGCTGGTGCTCCGTGGTACGGGTACATCCGGCGACTTCGACGAGAAGTTCGTCGACGGCCCCTTTGTCTTCCGCTTTGGCGACGAGTTCCGCCTGTCCTACATCGGATTCGACGGCATCGGCTATCAGACCGGGCTTGCCCGTTCGACCGACCTCGTCCACTGGGACCGGATGGGATGCATCCTTCGCCGTCAGCCCGATTCGCCGGTCTTCCGCTACAACGTTGCCATGATGTGGATCGTCCGCGAAGACGGCGCGCTCAGTCCAGGCAGGCTCAAAAAGATCAATGGCCAATACCTCGGCGCGTGGCACGCCTATCCCAACGCCGGCATGGAAGCTGGTCCTGCCGTCATTGGGCTGTGTCGCAGCAACGATCTGGTGCACTGGCACCTCGATCCGCCCTGCCTGCGCCCTGACGATCCCGATACGAAGCCGTGGGAGCAGGGCGGCCTCTACAAACCGTGTCTCGTCGAGTTCGATGGAATCTTCTACCTCTTCTACAACGCCAAAACGATGCCGCTACCCAGGAGTGAAGGCGGCGGATGGCATGAGCAGATCGGCGTTGCCACGTCCAAAGATCTCGTCCACTGGACGCGCTCCCCGCTCAATCCCATCATCCACAACGGAGCGCCCGGCGCCTGGGATGACCGCTTCGCCAGCGACCCCTGTGCCATGCGCTGGCGCAACCAGTGGGCCGTCTTCTATTACGGCCTCAGCTCCAGAGACGGCAAGGCCCGTGACCTGCTGGCTCTCGGCCCGCGTCCGGATGAGTTAGAGAAGACCGACAGCATTCTGGTCGATGTGGGACCGCCCGGGTCCGTCGATGACGACTACGCCCATAAGCCCTCCGTCATTGACTGGAAGGGCGACTTTTATCACTTCTATGTCGCGGTTTCCGGAAAGTACCCCCACGACATTCGCGGCATCTCCGTCGCGCGCTCGCGTCCCTGGCCGTAGATCACGCCTGCTCCGTCGCGAAGTACGTCGAGTAACTCTTCTCGCGCACGAAATACAAAGGTGCATGGATGCGCACCCCGTGTGTTGTCTCCACGCAATAGATGCCTTCATCCCCAGGCGTCGGCCGCAGCGCATCCATCGCGGCCAGGCGAGCCGCTCCTTCCGTCGGATTCAGCTCGACATAGACCAGGGGGCCGCGCAGCACGGCCACAGTTTCCGGGTGCAGATCGTCAATCGCCTCCGTGCGGAACTCCGGCTGGAAGTCGATGGTCACCGTGTCGCCGTCTCGCCATCGTCGCTGCAGGACCGCGAAGCCGAGCCGAACCGGCGCGTCCGCTTTCCTGCCGTTCACCTTCACGATCGAGGCGTTCTGCGACCATCCCGGAATCCGCAGCTGCAAAGAGAATGCAACCGGCGCCGCGCATCTCACGCGCAGCGTCACCGTGGGCTCCAGCGGATAGCCCGTCTCCTGCACAATGTGCACCGCCACGCCATCCTGCCTCCACTTGAGTTGCGATGGCGTGTAGAGATTCACGACGACTCCGCCATCGGCGCGGAGGTAGATGTTCTTCACGTAGTCCGCCACGCCCTGCACCAGCGTTCCCGAGCAGCACGGCCACCGCTTCGGGTAATACACCTTGCGTGCGCGCGCGCCGTACGTCGAGTAGTAGAAATAATCCCCGTCCGAGTCCGGATCCTTTGCCGCCAGCAGACCGTTGTAAACCAGCCGCTCCAGTCCGTCGCCGTACCGCCCGTCGCCCGTGGCGCACAGAAGATACCGCGCCAGTTTGATCCCCGCATAGCTCCCGCACGGCGTCTCAAAATGATCGTCGGTGGTTCGCAGGCTTGCGTAGAGCTGTCCCTTGTGCGGCTCGACGAACGTTTCGTTCGGACCCCATCCTCCCGACGCATATTGCTGCGTCGTCACCAGAATCTCCCATGCATTCCGCATCGCCGCCAGGTATCGCTCCCGCCCCAGCACCAGGCGCGCCTTCCCTGCGGAGCTGAGCGCCATCACATGGCTGTAGGCGTGCCGCCCTGGCAGAACATCCTCTCCCCGCGCCAGTGGATCGAAGTATTCGCGGTCCAGCAGATAAGCGAGCGCGCGGTCGTACAGCGCCCGATCGTTTGTCAGGCTGTATGCCAGGAACAGGTTCTCCGGCAGGATGTACGTCTCGTCATACGGGGGGTCCTTCTTTCCAATGCGGTCATGCCCCTGCGCGGGAATGTACGGGAGCGCTCCCTGATACACGCGTGGAATCAGTTCGCCTGCTGCTGCGATGCCGGACAAAGTGGCCGCGTCGATCAGCCCGACCAGATGCTTATCCAGCACATAGCAGGGCCAGATGTTTTCGGCGTTCGGCCCCGCGTAAATGCGATCGCCGCTTCCCATCGTCGCGGCAAAGCCTTCGATCAGGGTGCCAATTTTCGCCGGGCATGCGGGGTCGCCCGTGGTGCGGCCCATGCGCGCCAGCCCGGAAATGTACTGGCCCAGCGAATGGCCCGGCACAAATCCATCGCCGCCATACCAGCCGCCCATCGCGGCGCCCGGAGCCGGCATTCCCGCCCGCAGTCGATAAGGCCGCAGCAGCCGATCGTTGTCCAGCGCCAGATACGCCGCATGCAGGCGGTCGTACTGCGCCTTCAGCGGCCCTCCGGTCAGGACCACATCGCCGTAATCGAACTCCGACAAGAGCGTCGCGGCGTCCGTCCCGGCCCGCGCATGACGTGCTCCGGCGGCAACGGCTGTCGCGGCCGCGCCTGCCAGAAATTCTCTGCGTGAGACATAGTTATGCATCGGTTCGCGCCTGCTCTTTCGAGAGAGTACGCCATCGTTCGCAGCAACCCAAAATCGAAAGCTCCGCGTCTGATAGGTTCTTCCCATGGGACCTTGCCGGAAACTCCGCTGCGCTCTGGCCGTCGTCCTCCTGTACCTGGCTGTATCGGCGCGGGCGCAAACAACTCCGGGCCCGGTGCAGCGTCAGCTCGACCTCGTCCGCGCAGGCACCGCCGCAGGACCTTTCGCTCCCAACTGGCCGTCGCTCGGCGCTTACCGGGTCCCGCAGTGGTTTCAGGATGCGAAGTTCGGCATCTTCATCCACTGGGGCGTGTACTCGGTTCCGGCCTTCGGCAACGAGTGGTATTCCCGCAACATGTACGTCCAGGGAACCCCTGCCTTCCAGCATCAGGTCGCCGTCTATGGACCCCAGTCGAAATTCGGCTACAAGGATTTCATCCCCCTCTTTCATGGCGAGCGCTTCAATCCGGATGATTGGGTGGACCTTTTCGCCCGCGCCGGTGCCCGCTACGTTGTACCTGTCGCCGAACACTGCGATGGGTTCGCCATGTACAACTCCGGCATCTCGAACTGGAACGCGTTCCGCATGGGACCCCATCGCGATGTCGTCGGCGAGCTGGCGGCCGCCGCCCGTCGCCGCGGCCTCCACTTCGGCGTGTCCTCGCATCGCGCCGAACACTGGTGGTGGTACGACGGCGGTATGCAGTTCGATTCCGACGTCCGCGACCCGCGCTATGCCGCACTCTACGGCCCGGCTCAGCCGATGGGTTTGCCCGGCGACGACGAAACCAAAGAGCCCGATCCCAGCCATCTCGAACGCTGGCTGCCGCCCGACGCCGCCTTTCTCAACGACTGGCTCGCGCGCAGTACTGAACTCGTCACTCGCTATCATCCCGACTTCTTTTACTTTGACTGGTGGATCGGCCAGCCCGCCTTTCAGCCGTATCTGCAGCGCTTCACCGCTTATTACTACGACCAGGCGGCGCGCCGGAAGCAGGGCGTCGTGCTCACCTACAAGCTGAATGCTTTTCCCGCCAATGCCGCGGTCCTCGACGTGGAGCGCGGCAAGCTGGACAACGTTCAGCGTCTTCCCTGGCAGACCGATACCTCCGTCAGCATCCGCTCCTGGGGCTATGTCCGGAACGACGAATACCGCGACGCCGGTTCGCTGATCGACGAGCTGGTTGACGTGGTCAGCAAGAACGGCAACCTGCTCCTCAACGTCGGGCCCGAATCCGACGGCACCATCCCCCCGCCCGTTCGTTCGGTCCTGCTCCAGATGGGCGCCTGGCTGAAGGTGAACGGCGAAGCCATCTACGGCACGCGCCCCTGGCTGGTCTATGGCGAGGGTCCCACCAAAGTGACCAGCTCCGCAAAAGACACGGACAGCCAGGTCTACACGCCCGCGGACATTCGCTTCACCACGAAGAACGGCGTCGTCTACGCCATCGCGCTCGGCTGGCCGCAGACCGGCGAGTTGCGCATCCACAGCTTGTGGCGCGGGTCGCCCTACCTGCCCGGCGGAGTGTGTTCGATCGCCCTGTTCGGCCGCGGCCCGGTCGATTGGCGCCAGGCAACCGATGGGCTCTACATTCGCTTGCCGCAGCGGCGTCCCGACGAACCGGCCTTCGCCTTCCGCATCACGCCACGAACCCCCGCCTCAAGAGGCTGCGGGAATGACAGCGGCGAAGCGCGGGCGCCCGGCGACTGAATCGCCAGCGTCACCGTCCCGGCAAAGTGAACCGCAGCTCGCCCAGGTCGCGCCGCGCCGCCGCTCGCCGACCATCCACCAGCACCGTCAGGCCGCGCCCGCGATGGTAGCGCGTCCCCGTCGGATCGTAGAGGATCGTCAGCAGGTGTCCGTGGTATGGCAGCCCATCCACCGCGAAGTAGGTCCATGTCCGCGCCGGCAGCAGGGGATCAACCACCACCTCGTTGTCCGATCGTGGCCGCAGCCCAATCAGCCCCGTCAGCAGCGGATCGGCAAACCCCGAGTGATCGTAGTACGCTCCCCGCCCGATCAGCGGACTCTTGCGGTCGATCAGCACCTGCCGCGTGATCCACTGCCCCGTGTCGGCGTCCTGCGCTTCGTCCACCCACGGAATCGCCGCGCCATTCGCCAGCCGCAGATGCAGCGACGCGACATATTTCCCAAACAGCTGCAGATAATCAGCGCGGCTCACGTAATCCTGCTTTCGCTTATCGAGCAGGTTCGCCATCGCCACCAGCGTTTGCGTCATGGAGTAATCCCACATCGGCCCGTTCCACTGGCACTGATCGTCGTTGGCATAGCGGAAGCGCGGGCTCCGCCGCTCCGCGGTCGTCAGTCCGAACTTCGCTGCGAACCCCTCCGGATCCTCCACCTGCTTCCACGCCACCGCGTGATCCGCCGCCGGTATGTCGAAGTACCACGGAATGTAGCCGATCTCCTCCCGCACCCCGGCAAACTGCATCGTCGTATGCGGATCCTTGAACTTCGGCTGTGCCCGGATGCCCGAATCCGCCGCTGGCGACACCACCTCGTAGAACTGGTCCTTCGGATTCCACAGCATCGTCTCGATTCGCGTCCGCTGCGCCGCCGCCTCCGCCGCAAACTGGGCGCTCAGCCCCGCATCGCCCTTGAGCGCCGCGATCTCCGAGATCGCTCTTGCGTCGGCGTACATGTAACTGTTCAGCGTCGGCCGGTACCCGTCACCGGAGATGCTCACTTCCATCCCGTCCCGCGTGTCGATCGACCAATACAGGCCGTTGGCGTCCTCATGCGTCTGCTGCCACGCTCGGTAGTTGTCGATCATCGCCGGCAGCAGCTCTTCCGACATCCGGTTATTGCCGTCGGCGAGCGAAACCGCGAAAATCGAGTCGGCCAGCGCCAGGCTGTAATCCCGACGATGCGGCGCATCCGGCGAAAGCCAGAAGCGCGCATCGCTCGCGGCCAGCGACGGATCGCGCAGCCACCGCGCCTCCCGCAGCTGGTGTGGCACGGCGACCCCGACTGTGTTCCCGTACCCGGCCCACCTCATCTTCGGAATGA
This sequence comes from Acidobacteriaceae bacterium, assembly GCA_049679565.1. Taxonomy (GTDB): domain Bacteria; phylum Acidobacteriota; class Terriglobia; order Terriglobales; family Acidobacteriaceae; genus Palsa-343. The sequence goes on along the minus strand of JBAUGH010000015.1, from coordinate 304 downwards.
ATTCGCTGATCACCGGCCCGCGCGGCGTCGATACAATGTGCTTCTGAAATGCGTACCAGCGAAAGTAGTACATCTCCTGAAATTGCGCGTCCGACGACTCGAACCAGGGAATGTTCCTGAGCATCCACGGCCACGGATCCGTCGCGTCCTTCCCCGTCGCCTCCTTTTCCTGGCGGACGAACTCCTGCGTGTAATGACGAAAAATCTCCGGATGCAAAGCGTAGCTGCCGCTTTCCTCCGCACTCGCCGCCGGATTCGCGGCAGAACTCTGCGCCCGCGCGACAACGCCGCCGCCCAGCAACAG
>JBAUGH010000014.1:0-3442 GCA_049679565.1 Acidobacteriaceae bacterium | reverse complement strand
GTATCCACGCAGCCCAGGAGGCCCTCGCCGCTCAGAGCACCGAGGCCCGCCGCCAAATCGAGGCTTCCGCCGGCCAGTTGGCCGCCCAGGTTCTCGCCGCCGTCCTCCCTTCGGTCTCCGCGGAGAGTGCCCATTGAAGATCAACGCCAAATTCCTCGTCCCCGCCCTCCTTCCGGCCCTGCTGGCCCTCGCGCCCGCCCTCTTCGCACAGCCTCAGCCCGCTTCGCAGAACCAGTCTCTCGCCCAGCAGGCTCGCACCGCCACCGCCAAAGCTGAGCACATGGACGCCCCCGAGAGCGGTCCCAATATAGAGGAGTACCGCCACTCCTCCGTCGTCCAGGCGATTGCCCGTTACGGGCACGTCAGCACCGAAACCGCCGCCCAGATATTTGAGGACTTCAACTCCGGCGTCCTCCTCTTCGTCATCGCCTATTTCCTGTGGAAGTTCGTGCCCGGCATGCTTCGCGGCCGCTCCGAGAACCTCCGGAAGGAGTTGGACGGCGCCCGCGATGCCACCGACGAAGCCAATCGCCGCCTGGCCGAAGTCGAAGCCCGCCTCCTCCGCCTCGACACCGAAATCGACGCCCTCCGCCAGCAGGTCGAGCAGGAGGCCGTCCACGACCAGCAGCGCATCCACGCCACTCTCGAAGCTGAGCGCCAGCGCATCGTCGCTTCCGCCGAACAGGAGATTGGAGCCCTCCAGGCCGCTGCCCAGCGTGAGCTCAAAAAATTTGCCGCCGACCTCGCCATCGACAACGCCATGCGCCGCATCCAGCTCACCGCCGACACCGACCGTACCCTGATCAGGGATTTTGGCAAGCGCCTCGGCCGCAATAACAATTCGGGAGGAGAAGCCTGATGGCCTCCTTTGGCTCCCGCTACGCCCGCGCCCTGGCCGATGTCCTTTTCGAGTCCCATGAGGACCCCAGGGCTGCCCAGAGCCAGCTCGCCGACTTTGGCGCCGCCTGGCACGAGAGCAGCGAACTCCGCGACTTCTACCTCGATCCCTCCTTTCCCACCGGCCAGAAGGTCGCGCTCCTCGATAAGCTCAACGCGAAGCTCGGGATGTCCCCGCACGTTCGCAACTTCCTCGCGGTCCTCATCCGCAACGACCACATCGCCGGCTTCGACGACGTCGTCCAGGAACTCCGCCGCGAGGTCAACCAGCGCCTCGGCATCTCCGAGGCCAAAGTCATTTCGGCGCGCCCGCTTGACGAAGCCGAGCGTCGCGAGCTCGTGCAGCAGATTGCCGGCCTTACCGGCGGCCAGGTGGAAGCCCGGTTTGAGGAGGACAGCTCGCTCATCGGCGGCGCGGTTGTCCAGGTGGGCAGCACTGTCTACGACGGCTCGGTGCGCGGCCGCCTCGACCGCCTCCGCGAAGTACTCACCGCAGGCTGAGACCCAACTTTTTTGAACCAGATCAGACGAAATTAACCCACGGAAGCAGAACCAGGAAACCAAACAGCATGGCGCAGATCAAAGCAGACGAAATCACCGCGCTCCTCAAGGAGCAGATCGCCAACTACGATGCCAAAATGCGCGTCGACGAGGTCGGCACCGTCATCAGCCTCGGCGACGGCATCGCCCGCCTCCACGGTCTCGATAAGGTTATGTCCGGCGAGCTCCTCGAATTTCCCCACGATATTGCCGGCCTCGCCATGAGCCTCGAAGAGGATCAGGTCGGTGCCGTCCTCCTCGGCGACTACACTCAGATCCGCGAAGGCGATCAGGTCAAGCGCACCGGCAAAATCCTCTCCGTCCCTGTCGGCGACGCCATGATCGGTCGCGTCGTCAACTCCCTCGGCCTGCCCATCGACGACAAAGGCCCAATCCAGACCTCCGACACTCTTCCCGTCGAGCGCCTGGCCCCCGGCGTCATCGATCGCCAGCCCGTCCGCGAGCCCATGATGACCGGCCTCAAGGCCATCGACTCCATGATCCCCATCGGCCGCGGCCAGCGCGAGCTCATCATTGGCGACCGCCAGACCGGCAAAACCGCCGTCGCTCTCGATTCCATCATCAACAACAAGTCAAACGACCTCATCTGCATCTACTGCGCCATCGGCCAGAAGCGCTCCTCCATCGCCCAGGTCGTCCAGACCCTCGAAGAGTACGACGCTATGGGCCACACCATTGTCGTCGCCGCCTCCGCCTCCGAGCCGGCCCCCATGCTCTACCTCGCTCCCTACGCCGCCTGCGCCCTCGGCGAATACTTCCGCGACAGGGGCCGCCACGCGCTTGTCATCTACGACGATCTCTCCAAGCACGCCATCGCCTATCGTGAGATCTCACTTCTGCTGCGCCGCCCACCCGGCCGTGAAGCCTACCCGGGCGACGTCTTCTACCTCCACTCCCGCCTGCTCGAGCGCGCCTCCAAATTGAGCGACAAAATGGGCGGCGGCTCGCTCACCGCGCTCCCCATCATCGAAACCCAGGCCGGCGACGTCTCCGCCTACATCCCCACCAACGTCATCTCCATCACCGATGGCCAGATCTTCCTCGAAACCGACCTCTTCAACTCCGGCGTCCGTCCCGCCGTCAACGTCGGCCTCTCGGTCTCCCGCGTCGGATTCTCCGCCGCCATCAAAGCCATCAAGCAGGTCGGCTCCACCCTCAAGCTCGACCTCGCCCAGTATCGCGAGCTCGCCGCCTTCTCCCAGTTCGGCAGCGACCTCGACAAGGTCACTCAGAATCAGCTCAACCGCGGCCAGCGCCTCACCGAGCTGCTCAAGCAACCGCAGTTCCACCCCCTCCCCGCCGAGAAGCAGGTCATCATCCTCTTCGCCGGAACTCAGGGCTACCTCGACGACCTCAAAGTCGAGCAGATTCGCGCCTTCGAAGACGGTCTCTACCCCTACCTCGACTCCGCGCAGTCCCAGCTCCTCACCGACATCGCGACCAAAAAGGCCCTCGACGACGACCTCCGCAAGCGCATCCACGCCGCGCTCAAGGAGTACAAAGCCAACTTCGTCTCCGAGCATGAAGAGGCCAAGCTGAAGCAGTCCGCCGTCCAGCCCCTGAACCCGCAGGAAAAGAAAAAAGAAGCGGCGCAGAAAGCCGAGCAGCCCGTGGGAGCCGCGCACTAATCCATGGCCAACGTTCTCGATCTCCGGCGCCGCATCCGCAGCGTACGCAACACGCGGCAGATTACCAAGGCCATGAAGATGGTCTCCGCGGCCAAACTGCGCCGCGCTCAGGACCGCGCGGTCTCCGCCCGTCCCTACGCCGCCATGCTCGCCTCGGTTCTCGAGTCGCTCAAGCGCCGCGCTGAAATCTTCGATCCCGAAACCGGCGAGTGCCGCCACCCGCTCCTCCTCACCCGACCCGAAAAACGCATCCTCCTCGTCGTCGTCTCCGGCGACAAGGGCTTTGCCGGCGCCTTCAACACCAACATCTTCAAGGCCGCCGCCGGCTTCGTCACTGAGAACGACGACAAACAGAT
>JBAUGH010000013.1:0-4178 GCA_049679565.1 Acidobacteriaceae bacterium | reverse complement strand
CAGCCGCCTTCTGTGCCCATGCAAGTGCGTCCGCGCGCCAACTTGCTCGGCATTCTTCCATTACCATCTCGTTTGCGAATTCGCCTGCTGTTCTCAGCATTTTCGATTCCCCCTTCGTCTAGCCCCTGGGTGGTTTTGATACGCGAACACAGTGCGCTCTTGCCTTCCACGAACGAGGATACTCACCTTCACCCCTCTCGGGTCCAGCCCAAACGCAGCCAGCCGCGCACGAAAGTTTCGCGACCTCTTACCGCGTTTCGGTAGAGGTCAGCGTTGTTTCTCGCGGTACGATTGACGGTACAGGACGGGGTTTTTGGATGATTTTGGATGCTTTTGGGTGCCGCCAATGCTTCCCGAATCAATAAGTTACAGTTAGGTCCATAATTGACACGGTAGAGGTCAGGAGTTCGAGTCTCCTCGTGCCTACCATATTTTCAACTACTTGCAGGTGTGCCAGTCGGACGACGAGGCTCCATTCAGGCTTTTGTGGCTCTTCGACTTTTGGAGCCCCGTCCGCCACTCGCGGGGTCGTTCAGCACCAGCAGATGTCCGGCTCTGCCAGTCATTGTCCGGCCGCGTCATTGCATTAACTCTCGGTGTCCGGCGAAGGAGGCTTCTCTGCGTTATGTTCCGGCCACTGATTGTGCAGAACCACATTCAGCAACGATTTGTGGACCCGGATGCGCCCGCTGCATTCGATGAGCCCAGTTTGCGGAAATCGCTCAGCCGGGGAAGACAAACATGGCTACCCCGGCGGCAAACATCGCGACCGTAGTGATCGCCACCGCCGCGAAATCGAGTCGCGAACTGGGCTGACCCTGCATCAGCTTCCTGTCCGACGCAACGACCAGGATCCCGACGAGGAGAAACGGGGCAAGCAACCCATTGATCACCGCGGCCCAGTAGAGCGCCTTGACCGGGTTAACGCCGGCAAAATTCAGAGCCACTCCAACTGCCGTCGAGAGCAGAATCAGGGCGTAGAACCAACGCGCCTGTTTGAGTTTCCGGTTCAGTCCCTGACGCCACCCGAACGTTTCGGCGAAGGCGTATGCCGATGAGCCCGCCAGGGTCGGGATGGCAAGGAACCCGACGCCGACAATGCCCACGGTAAAGAGAGTTGAGGCAAATCTGCCGGCAAGAGGGCGAAGGGCTTCGGCTGCCTCGCGGGTTGTCTCGATGTGGGTGAGTCCGTGGCGGTTGAGCGTGATTGCGGTGGTCAGGATGATGAAGAACATCACCAGATTCGAGAAAAACGCTCCGACGCCGACATCGATGTTCCGCATCTCCAGCTCCTGGAGCGATGCTCCTTTCCGCATCGCCAACGTGCTCTGGCCTGCGGCTTTCTCTTCTTCCACTTCTTCGCTGGCTTGCCAGAAAAAAAGGTAGGGACTGATGGTTGTACCGAGAATCGCCACCAGCATCGACCATTCGGCTCCGCCGTGCGGCATAGAAGGCACGAAGGTAGCGTGTGCGACCTGGCGCCAGTCCACTCCCACCACAAAGGCGGTGATCGGGTAGGCGAACAGGACCAGCACCAGCCACTTGAGCGTGTTCGTGATCTGGTGATAGCGGAGGCGGACCGTGGCCCCCGAGATCAGGACAGCAAAAATCACCACAAATATGCGGGAATCGGCTCCCGACAGCATCGCGGCTGCATCCGCCATGCCTGCCAGGTCTGCGCCGATGTTGATCGTGTTGGCTACAAGCAGTGCAATGACGAAAATGTAAAGCAACCATGCCGGAAAGCGCGCCTTCAGATTCCCGGCCAGACCCTGTCCCGTGACTTTGCCGATACGTGCGCACATCATCTGGACTGCGGCCATTAGCGGCCACGTCAGGGCGGCGGTCCAGAGCAGCCCGGTTCCGAACTGCGCGCCAGCGACAGAGTACGTTGCGATTCCCGATGGGTCATCGTCGGCCGCCCCGGTGATCACACCTGGGCCAAGCGACTTCAGCAACAATCGCGTCCATCGGGAATTGGAAAGCCTGGGCACGATGAGTCGGAACGCAGATTGTCCGCCGGGGTTGTGAGGAAGAATGCGAGCTGTGTCTAAGGAATCATTTTTGCCATCAGGCCGAGGCTCGTCGCTGATTGTCGAAGTCGCCGCAACCTGCTCGGGCCTGGTAGGTCCTTTCGGCACTGGCACAGAGTCTCTGCGGTCGTTTTAAGCATTGTAATTCGGCACGCCAAGAGGAGTGGGCGAGCCCGCAGCGGGCTTCCGCTGGAAAGCCTGGTGCGGATCCTCCGGCTGGACGACAGCATAATGAATCGAATCGGAGCAGTAGACGCATTCGCCTTCGTGGATTCCCTCCAAGCATTTGCCGAGAACCTGCGGGAACGTCCTGAGACACTCCCCTGGGGCCCCGGCCGTCGCTGGAACAGCGGAAGCGGCGCGATGAACGCCACCCTCGGCGGCTGGGATCTGAGCGCGGTCACGTTGCTCCAGTCCGGCCAGTGGCTCACCCCCACCATGAACCCCACCGACGACCAGTCCAACACCGACCTCAACAACCTGCGCTACCAGGGAGGCGCCGTAGCTCGCCCGATTGCACCGGCAGCCCCAGCCACTCCACCCAGTCGCCGGCGGATTTCTATAACATCGGCGCCTTCTCCCTCCCGCCCGCCAACGCCGACCGCTTCCGCACCTGCGGCCTCGGCATCCTCCGGGGGCCCGGCGAAATCAACGTCAACGGCGGCCTCGCCAAACAGTTCGCCCTGGGAGAGCACGACAAGCTGCGCTTCGAAGCGACCTTCACCGACGTCCTCGACCGCGCAAACTACGCATCGCCGGCGCCCAACATCTCCAACCCCAGCACCTTCGGTGCGCTGACTTCCGCTCTTCCTCGGGGACTGGGCGGGAACCGCACCGGACAGTTAGCTCTCCGCCGGGGTTTCTAAGTGCCATAGATGAGCGTCTCGATCAGCTCCGGCGCGCCTGAAGCACGTGGGGCGGGAGATCCGATTGTTCGGCCTCGCCCCGCGCTGCCGCAGCAAATTGCCGGCCGCGATAAGCTGATGACGTGAAGAACGGACCGTATTTCACCGATGAGGCAATGCGCTTCTTGCGCGGTCTCAAACGCAACAACAAACGCGAGTGGTTTGAGCCGCGCCGCGCCGTCTACGAGCGCGAACTGAAGCAACCCATGCTCGAGTTGATCGAGCGCCTCACTGAGGGCATGGCCACTTACGCCCCCGCTTTCATTCGCCCCGCATCGAAATGCCTCTTCCGCATCTACCGCGACACCCGCTTCTCCGCCGACAAGTCGCCCTACAAATCGCACCTCGGCGCGTGGTGGGCGCGCACAGGATTAGTCAAAACCTCGGGTGGCGGCTATTACATCCACATTAGCAGCAGCGAGTTCGTCATCGCCGCCGGCGCTTACATGCCGGAGAAGGATCAGCTCCTCGCCATCCGCCGCCACCTCCTCGAGCATCACGCCGAGTGGAAGCGCATCATCGCCAACCGCGCGTTACTGCGGTCCTTCTCGCTCCACGATCCTATGGCGCTGGCCCGCGCCCCCAAAGGATTTTCTCCCGAGCATCCCGCCATCGAATGGATCAAATGGCGCCAGTGGGGCGTCACCGCGCATCTTCCTCCGCAGGCCGCGCTCAGTCCGAAACTCGCGAGCGAGATCGAGAAGCGATTCCGTCTCGCTGCGCCGCTCGTCGAGTTCCTCAACGCGCCCCTGGCCCGCGCCGAACGCCCGCGTCCGGTCTGGACCGGCGGACGCCTCCACGGATGAAGCTGCGGCGTCCCATTTTCGCTGGGCCTTGCGATGCCTCGGCTCCGTGTGCCGGACAAATGCGGTAGACTGCACCGAGCAGAAATCTTCCCTCCGCCACATCCGCGAAACCCGCGTGAGCAGCGGTTTTCAACGCGGTCCAGGGCAAAAATGCGGGCAAAAATCGCGTTTTCCAGAGAAATGCCAGGAAAAACCGCAAAAAACCTGTGGAAACGCGTCTTTTGCCATTGACAAAGCCCGCTGAAAGCCGCAAGGTAAACGGCGGCAGGTTCTTTCGGACCCGCGTCAATACTGGCTTCCGCGCAGGTTGACAGGCAACGTACCAAACTCCGGAGCTCGACTCCGGCGACCTGAAAGCAACAACAAGGAGGATAGATTCTATGGCAACCACCATGACCAAGACCGCACTGGTGCGGCAAATGGCGGAGAAACTG
>JBAUGH010000012.1:0-3027 GCA_049679565.1 Acidobacteriaceae bacterium | reverse complement strand
AGCCCCCTCTAGTGCGGTTTCTTCCCCGCCTTGTAATTGGTTGACTGCGTCTGGTTCAGCTCCGCCAGCACCGACTTGGCATCCGGGGCAAACGGTCCGTTCGGCTGTAGTTCCAGGTATTTTTGGTAGGCTTCTTCGCAGCCCGGAGGCGCCACGATCTTCTGCGTCTTCGGATCCACGGTCGCCTTGTTGATCAGCGCCTGCCCCTTCAGATAATAGGGAATCGGCCGCGTCGGCTCGGCGGCTATGGCTTTGTCCGCCGCTGCCACGGTCGCGTCCACCTGTCCCGCCCGGCTCATCACAATCGCTTCGTTCTGATAGAACATCCCCGCCTGCGCGGGAGCCGCTTTGGCCGCTTCGTCGTACGCCTGCTGCGCTTCCGGAATCTTGCCCTCATCCGCCAGCGCTTCGCCCAGCGAATTGCCCGCCGCCCCAATCACGTCCATATTCGGCTTCTTCGAGGCCTGCTCCAGCGTGATCACCTTCTGCAGCGAGGTTACCGCGTCGGCATACTGCTTCAGACCCAGTTGCGCCTCGCCCAGCTCCACCCACAACAGCGGTTCATCTGGTTTGGCCACCGTGTCCTTCTGCATCAGATCCACCGCAGCCTGATAATTCTTGGCCGCGCGATCCTGCCGTGCCTGGTTCAGATCGGCGTTCAGATTCTTGATCTGCGAGTTCTCCTTCAGGATGGCCGCATTCTTCGCCTTCGTCTCTTCCAGCGCTTTCTTCTGTTCCGGCGTCAGCTTCGCGATATATTCCGGCCGCGACATGTCGATGTTCTGAACCGTGTCCTCGCCCGCCGTTACTTTCACCCCGTCGATCTGGTCCACCACCTTGTCCTTCGGCGTATCCGGCTGGCGGAAGGCGATCGTATAAGTCCCCGGGGCCACGTCGCCCTTAAAGTTTCCATTGGCGTCCACCGGAAACGTGTACTTCGCCTCCGCTGTCGGCGACGTCATGCCGCCCAGATAGAGCGACACGTTTCCCGTCGTCATCGGCTCGCCCGTGGGATTCAGCACCTCTCCGTGGATTTTTCCAGTGGCCGTCTGCGCCTCGGCTCGGAACGTCGCCACCGGTAGAACAGCGAAAAGCAATGCGGCCATCAGCAGCCGCGGCCAAAAATGGTGTCTCGGCATAATCATTCCTCTCTCGTGGAGTGCGCAGCCGCCCCCTGGGTTGCCACACCCTCCGCCCTTGTCGTTCCGGCTTCCGGTCTCCGTTCCCTCGCGTAGCGGATCGGGTCCCTCACTCCGGCCTGCTCGAAGGCGCGCAGGCGCAGCGCACAACTCTCGCATACCCCGCAGGCTTCCTCCGAACCCGAATAGCATGACCACGTTAAATCCAGCGGCGCGGCCAGTTCAAGGCCGAGCGCCACGATCTCCTTCTTCTGCATGTGGATGAGCGGCGTCCGCACAACGATGTCGCCCTCCTTCGTCCCTCTGCGAATCAGCTCCTGGAACGCCTCGTAATACGCCGGCCGGCAGTCCGGATAGCCGGAGCTGTCCTGCTCCACCGCCCCGATCAACACCGCCCGCGCCCCCAGCACCTCCGCCCAGCTCACCGCTGCCGACAGAAAATGCGCGTTGCGGAAGGGAACATAGGTCACCGGAATCTCCGCCGCGCCGCGATGGCTCCCCGCGCCCGCGTCCCCCGCCGCTTCCGGCACGTCGATCCGCGCGTCCGTCAGCGCCGACCCGCCAATCCGCCGGAACAGATCCAGCTTCAGATGCAGAAAATCGTGGAACCCCAGCGCCTCTGCCACCCCCCGCGCCGCGTGCAGCTCCCGCTCCTCGGTCCGTTGGCCGTAGCTGCAGTGCAGCGCATACGCATCGTAGTCCCGCGCCGCCAGCGCCGCGCATACACAGCTGTCCATGCCCCCGGACAGGCACACCACCGCGCGATCCCGGCCCTGCTGCATCACCCTCCATCCTAACGCGTCCCGGCGCGGGACTGCTGCGGTACCAGGGTCACCGCTCCGGCGTGCGCCTCGTACCGTTTACCGGGAAAACAAACTCAGCGGAATCGACTCCGCCAACTTCCGGTATCCCGCCGGCGACGGATGCAGGTGATCCCCGCAGTCCAGCGCCGGCTGCATCCGGTCCGGCTGCCCCGGATCGCGCACCGCCGCGTCGAAGTCGATCACCGCGTCGAAGTGTCCCCGCTCCCGAATCCACGCGTTCACCGCCTCCCGGTCCGCCTCGCTCGCCGGGTCCGACTTCGCGTACCCCGATCCCCCAAACGGCGTGATCGTCGCCCCAATCGCCTCGATCCCCTGCGCGTGCGCCCGCTCGATCATCTGCTCGTACGCCCCTTCCATCCGCGCCACCAGCTCCGCGTGCTGCGCCGGCGTCGGTGGAATCCCCAAACCCGTCCCCCGCAGCGTCCCCAGATCGTTCACGCCCTCAAAAACAATCAGATACTTCACCCCGCTCTGCGCCAGCACATCGCGATCGAACCGCGCCAGCGCATTCGGCCCCAGCCCGTCGTTCAGCAGCCGGTTCCCCCCGGTGCCCTCATTCAGCACGCTCAGGTTCTTCGTCGCAGGATCACCCTCGAGCCGCTCTGCCAGCACATCCGTCCAGCGATCGTTCCCGTTCGTCGTCGTCGCATGCCCATCCGTGATCGAATCGCCCAGCGCCACAATTGCCGCCGCCCCGCTTTGCGCCCCCGCCTCCACATCGATCCCCGATACCTGATACCAGTGCTCCACCGTCAGCGCCCCCGGCATGTCCGCCGCGCCCGTCCGCTCGCCGTCCAGATACCACGTCGTCTCCCGCGATCCCGGATGGCTCGTCTCCACCGCCGGCGGCTCCGGCAGATGAAAGCTCACCGTGACGCTCGAGAGCGCCGGCAAATCGTACGCAATCGGATCCGACCAGTACTCCGCCCCCGCCGGCACCGTCACCTCCGGCTTCCCGCCAAACGTCAGCGCCCGGTCCGTCGCCGGATCGATCGCCGCCCGCGTGTCCCCCACCGCCGCCGACACCGGCCGCGCGATGTGCACCGACGAGAACCGCAGCGGCT
>JBAUGH010000011.1:0-9315 GCA_049679565.1 Acidobacteriaceae bacterium | reverse complement strand
ATCAATCGTCGCTCAAACCTGCCCCGACTGCTGCTCGCTCTGTCCTCGGGAAACAACAAAAGCAACGACAAAAACAAACCCACCGATCCGCAGCAGTTGACACGGTCACTCCATATCAGGGCAATGCACTCATCGAGTTCATTTTGTCGGGTTCTGGGCCTATTGTCGGCAACCGGAGACTTTAGCCCCGCCGGGTCACGCAGGGACCAGGGGAGAATCAAATGCAGTGCAGTTACGCCCATCTGCCTTGGCGCGATAGAGGGCGCCGTCAGCTTGCGCCAGTAAGCGCTCGATCGGGATTTCCTCAGCTCCCCAGCCGACGCAGGTTATCGCTCCGATGCTGATGGAGATGGGCAGGTCGCCGCTCTTCGTCTGAACTGGGGTAGTCGCTATGGCTGAGCGGACAATCTCGGCGCGCGTCCTAATGCCCCTCTCGTTGCAATTGCTGAGGACGATCAGAAACTCCTCGCCGCCATAGCGGCCAACCCCGTCGTACCCACGAACAGATGAGATGAGACGTCTGGCCACTTCTTGCAGAACAGTGTCACCGATCAGGTGCCCGTGATGATCATTAACGGTTTTGAAGTGGTCTATATCACAAAGCAGGATTGAGGTTGGACTACCGTCTCTGGCAGATCGCTGGAGTTCGCTGCGCACCAGGGCAAGAATCGCAGCTCGATTCCAGAGCATCGTGAGAGCGTCGTGCGTCGCGCTAAAGCGCATCTCCTCGCGCGCACGGACCAATGTCTCTTCGAGCAACAGGATTCGGCGCCCTGTACGGAGACGCGCTCGCAGCTCCGCGGGATGGCACGGCTTCGTAAGGTAGTCGTCCGCACCTGCTTCCAGACCAGCGACGACGTCCCCGCTGTCATGTTTGGAGGTAAGAAGCAGGAGGTAAACGTAGGAACTGTCTCGCCGGCTTGCGCGCAGCTCGCGGCACAAGCCAGGGCCGTCGAGCTGCGGCATCATCCAGTCAACGAGTGCAAGACGGGGGCCATCACCCCGCGACAGGATCTCGGCGGCCGCACGGCCATCCTCTGCCAACAGCACTTCATAGCCGAACTTCTCCAGCGTGCGCTGCATAAGCAGGCGGGAAACCCGATCGTCATCTGCGAGCAGTATTCTCATTCCGCATGTGCCAGACAAAGGGCTTCGAGAGCCTGTTTTACGTTGACCAGTTCGTGCGCAAGTCGATCCAGTGTGGCCTGGGCCTGGGTCAGGTCCGGCGAGTTTCCGGCAGCTTCCAGTTCTGCGGCGAGCGTCGACGCCTGAATGGCCGATAGATTAGCCAGTGCGCCTTTCAGTGCATGACTGGTGCTCCGCAGGCGGTCGGAGTCCTGTGTATCGATAGCCTCCTGCACGGCACGCAGGCTGCCGGGATAGTCCTCGCGGAAGAGGTCCACAAGCTCTCCCAGAAGGGAGCGATCGCCGTCGATGCGTTCGAGCAACTGGACCACATCGACGGAGCGATCAGCGGCGTGCGGATGGCCGATCGGGGCCGCCCGTCCATTGGTCTGCGCAAGACAGGTGTCAAGAACCTGATCAAGTTCCTGCGGGCGGATCGGTTTGGACAGATAACCGTCCATGCCAGCAGTGATGCAGCGTTCCCTGTCACCACTCATCGCAAGTGCCGTCATGGCGACTACCGGCTGATGTTTGCCGGTGGCCCGTTCCCGTTCACGAAGGGCCGTGGTTGCCTCAAATCCATCCATCTCCGGCATCTGCACATCCATGAGCACCAGGTCGTAGTGGTTCCTCTCCAGCGCTGCGAGTGCTTCCTTGCCATTGGAAACGATGGTGACGGTGTGGTTGCGCTTTTCCAGCAGGCGGCTCGCGAGCTTCTGATTCACCAGGTTATCTTCTGCCAGAAGAACGCTGAGCGTTTTACCTTCCTGGATCTGTTCGCGGAGCGAGTAACGCGTGATCATAGGCTCTGCCACCCGGGATTCATGCACCGAAAGGACGCGGGCAATGGCTTCGCGCAACTCCGACTGACGGATAGGCTTGAGAAGATAAGCAGCAATTCCCAGTTCTTCACAACGCCGAGCGTCGCCGCGCTGCCCACCGGAAGTCAGCATCATGATCGTGGCAGTGCAGAGGTCGGGCCGTTCCTTCAGGCGCTCTACAAGGCCAAATCCATCCATCCTGGGCATGTGCATGTCTGTGAGGACCAGCCTGAATGGAAAATTCTCTGCAACGGAGGCATCGTAGAGAGCGAGGGCGAGTTCGCCATCGGGAGCGACGGTCGGAATCATTCCCCAGTGCGTAACCAGTCCTTCCAGGATGCGGCGGTTCGTTCGGTTGTCATCCACGATCAGGACTTTGACGCCGACCAGAATCGATGATGCCACCGAGGTGGGCTTTGAGATGGACGAAGTCCGAGCCTCCGCAAACCGAGCGGTGAAGTTGAAACAGGAACCTTTGCCTGGTGTGCTTTCCGCCCAGATACGGCCTCCCATCATCTCCACGAGTCGCCGCGAGATGGTGAGTCCAAGACCGGTACCCCCAAATTCGCGCGTCGTTGATGTATCCGCCTGAATAAATGACTCGAAGATGGATTCGAGCTTTTCTGTTGCAATTCCAACACCGGTGTCGCGGACCGTAAAGTGGAGCGTCCAGTTATTGTCTTCCACAAGTTCGGTCTGGACCTTAACAGCCACCTCGCCCTTCTCGGTGAACTTCACCGCGTTACCTACGAGATTAAGGATGATCTGACGCAGGCGGTTGGGGTCGCCGGTGATGAACGCCGGAACCTCGGGCGAGATTTCACAAAGAAGCTCCAGACCCTTCTCGTCGGCTCGTAAGGCGATGGTCCTCAGTGCTCCCTCGACACAATCGAAAACATCGAAGTCCACTTCTTCGAGATCGACCTTCCCGGCTTCGATCTTCGAGAAATCGAGGATGTCGTTGATTACGTTGAGAAGGGAGTCTGCGGAAAGCTTCACGGTCTGCAGGTAGTCGCGCTGCTCGCGCGTCAGCTCGGTTTCGAGCGCGAGGTCCGTCATACCGATGATGCCGTTGAGTGGTGTGCGGATTTCGTGGCTCATGTTCGCGAGGAACTCGCTCTTGGCCCTGGTGCGGAGTTCCGCGTTGTGGGCGCGCTCACGTTCAAGCTCCACATGGTGACGCTGCTCGGCCAGCGCCAGCTGCATCGAATTGAGCGACAGCTTTCGGTCCAGGATGGCGGAGAGGTACACGAATCCCAGAACAAATGCCGTAACGCAGGTAATGCCGGCGAGGCCCAGAGAGGAGATGTTGATGGCGTGTTTGAGGCCATCCGGATTCATCGCCATCGGTGTGAACGTGACCGCAGCCATCCCCACATAGTGCATTACCGGAATGGCCAGCCCCATAACGACGGCGCAGATGGTTTTGCGCCAGCTGAAGGATGCGGCCTGGTCGCGCAGAGAGAACGTCAGTAATAAGGCGACAAAAGAGATCACGATTGCCAGGACGACGGAAAGTGCGACGATACCCAGGCTGTAATGACACATCGCGGGAAGACGCATGGCTTCCATGCCCACGTAATGCATCGTCGCTATCCCCGACCCCATGAAGACGCTGCCAACGGCGGCAGTGACGATGCTCATCTTCTTGCGACTCACAATGAAAAGCGCCAGGCCGGAAGCTGCGACCGCGGCAACCATCGAAAGCAATACAGTGGGCCAGTCGTAAAGAACAGGCACAGGAAGGACAAACGCCTCCATGCCGATATAGTGCATCGACCAGATACCCAGCCCAAACGCAAATGCTCCGCCGACAAGCCAGAGCGATCGTGCGAAGCCGCGCGAGGCAGTCACGCGACCCGCCAGGTCAAGAGCAGCGTAGGCCGCGAGCAGCGCGATCAGTACAGAAAGCGCTACCAGGCGAAGGTCATACACGCCTTTCAGAGTGACCGCGTGGTCCATGAGTACCTCTGAGGAAAAGTGGTAACAGGTTAGCGGTTACTGCGGGCAAAGGCTGTAGCACCTTCGGGTTAGCGTTCCGTCCGCCTTGTTCGCCATCCAAAGCGTTTAAGAACTGAATCGAACTTGCGTCGGAGCATGCATCTGGCCTGGATGTGTCAGCCGGCGAATGCCGCTTGACAACCTGAGGTGTGCGATCTTGTTGGGAGGTTCGTATGAATTGGGAGTAATGGTTCGAGACCGAACCTTGACCAGCTGGTTCCAGGAACAAGTGCACCTGTCTCGCGATAAACGTCAGTCCTCTTGCTACAGATCAGTCCCCTCAAATGAGCGGGTGTCCGCCGATCTGTCCAGGCGTGATTCTCCGTTGACGCCAACAGGCCGATTTGCTCATTCATGGGTCCTGGCCGAATTGCCGGCTATATGGAACCTTCGCGAGCTCGGGGGTGAACTCGCCGGGAGATTCTCCCACCATAAGCTGGCAGGTTGGCCGTACCGAAGTTCTGATTAGCACATTGCTTTGAGGGGAGCGCACGCGGCGATATTTGACTGTTCGGCAATCTTGCATCCGAAAATCTCACATGGTAAGCTCGGGCGTCAGTTCCCCTCCTGTTGCCTGGGCCACGTCTCACACTGGAAAATTTGGGAAATCGGCTTGGATCAAGGTCTTCGCATTCGTCTGCGGTATTACCTGCCAGCAATCCTGGCCGTGTCTCTCGCTCAACTGGCCTGCGGCCAGTCGGGCGTTGCCGGCGGCGCGCCCACGAAGCCGGAAATCGGCATGCCTGTCGTGCAGTTCTACTCCACCCGGGACTACAACGGCGGCCCGCAGGTGTGGGCAATTGCCCAGGACCACAACGGACTGATGTACATCGGCGTTTCCTCCGGCACTGTGATCCAGTACGACGGGGTGACGTGGCGCAAGATCTTCCTGTCCGGGAGCGCGGTTCGATCTCTGGCCGTCGACGAAGCGGGCCGGGTCTGGGTCGGTGGCAACGGGACAATCGGATATCTGGCGCCCGACGCCGCGGGACAATTGCAATTTGTTTCGTTGCTCGATAAGGTTCCGACCGAAGGCCGCGGCTTTACCGACGTCTGGCAAACGCTGCCCACGCCGCAGGGCGTCTTCTTTCGCTCCTACGAGAAGCTGTTGCGGTGGGACGGCACGCACATGAAGGTGTGGGAGCCGAAGGAAGGATCCCGCTTCCAGGCGCTTTCCGCGGTGCGCGGCCATGTGTTTACGGCAGAGCAGGGATTCGGTCTCGAGGAGATTGTCGGCGACGAGATTCACCTCGTTCCAGGCGGGGAGGGTTACAAGGATTCGATCAAACTTTTCCTGCATCCCTGGGACGGCGGCAAGATTCTTGTTTCGGCTCGCGATGGTTTGCTGACGATTTACGACGGGCAGAAGGTGACGCCGTTTCCGACAGACGCCGATGAGTACCTGAAGAAGAACAAGCTCTACACTTCCGTGCTGATGCCTGATGGCGGCATCTGCCTGACGACCACCGGCGGTGGCGTAGTGATCCTGAATCACGACGGCAAGCTCCGGCAGATCGTGGATACGGGCTCGGGTCTTGCGGACCCCGACGCTTTGTCGGCCTACGTGGATCGCGAGGGCGCGCTGTGGGTGGGAGTGGAGAGGGGGGTTGCGCGGATCGAGATCAACTCGCCGATCGGAATTTTCTCTCGGCTCCCCGTTTATGACACGATCCGCTTCGACGGAACGGTCTACGCCACCACCACCGGAACCGCTTCGGCTTTGATGAAACTGGAATCCGATCCACAGACCGGATTGCCCGACCTGGCGCCAATCCGCGGTCATCCCAACCAGGGCTGGAGTCTGCTGGATTTCAAGGATCCGACGGGCAAGAGCCCCAATCAATTGCTGGCGGCCACCAGCGAAGGGGTGGAGAGGTTGGTCGGCAACGCGCTGGTTCCGGCGGTGACGGGCCTTGAGGCTCTGCAGGAGCAGACTTACTACA
Organism: Acidobacteriaceae bacterium; assembly: GCA_049679565.1. Classification (GTDB taxonomy): domain Bacteria; phylum Acidobacteriota; class Terriglobia; order Terriglobales; family Acidobacteriaceae; genus Palsa-343. The sequence continues at coordinate 3,425 of JBAUGH010000011.1, read as the reverse complement.
TCGGCCAGTCGCGGATCGATCCGGCGCGAGTATTCATAGGCCATTCCGACGGCGTCGGTTCGATCCGATGGGATGGACACGCGTGGATCGATGAAGGACGGATTCCTCATCTGGTGTACGAAGCCCGGGACATGGCCGAGGATGCCGACGGGAATTTGTGGGTCAGCGGCGGCGATGGCACGGTGCTGCGCATCCGGGTAGCGCCAACCGGGATGCGCGATTCGAAGGCGGAGATCTTTGGCAAGGATGCGGGACTGCCAGGCGGGTCGACGGATGTGGAGTCCGCGGCGGGCAGCCTCTTTGTCACGGTGGATCGCGCAAAGAATATTTTCCGCTGGGATCCCGGGGCACGGAAGTTCGTAGTCGACAACCGTTTTCTTCTGCCGGTCGACGCGCCGGACATTATTTCATCGTTGTCACCCAATCCGGACGGCACGATCTGGTCGGAGACCGCGTCGTCGGACATGGTTCGGCTGGGGCTTTACAGCCGCCGCGCTGACGGTGCATGGCACGTGGACGAGGATCGGTACAGGCTCATGCTTCGATTCCATATCTTCTTTATCCATAACGAGCCGGATGGAATTTGGGCCACGGGGGAAAGGCTGTTGCGGTTCAATGCGCAGCAGAGTGCGGCGGCGGCGCAACCGTTTCCGACTCTGATTCGCCAGGTGAGTGCGGGTTCGCAAACCGTCTTCGGCGGGACCCTGGTGGCGAACCGTCCGGCGTCGCGTTTGCCGTCGGGTACGAACGCGCTGCGGTTCCAGTTTGCAGCGGTGAGTTACGGCAACCCGGCGGGGACGAACTATCAATATATTTTGGAGGGCGCGGACCGCGACTGGTCGCCGTGGGGGAAGCAGAAGGAGGCGAACTACAGCGGGCTGGGACCGGGGCATTATGTTTTTCGGGTGCGCTCGCGCGCTGACGATGGGCGTGCGGGGGACGAAGGGGTTTTTGCGTTTACGATTCTGCCGCCGTGGTATCGCACGACGCTGGCGTACATGCTGTACGGGCTGCTGTTCCTGCTGATCACGTTCGCAATCTGGCGGGCGATTATCCTCTACGAGCGGGCGAGGGCGCAGCACCGGACCGAGGAGCTGCGCGCGCAGGCGAAGGCTCTGGAAGCGACGGTGAACGAGCGGACGCAGGAGATTCGGGCGCAGGCTTCGGAAATTTCGGCGCAGAAGGAAAGCATCGAGCTGCTGAGCGAGATCGGCAGAGAGATTACGGCGTCTCTGGATCTGAACACGATTTTGTTCAAGCTGTACGAGCGGGTGAATCAGATTGTGGACGCGAGCATTTTCGGCGTCGGGTTGTATCGGCCGGAGAAGCGACTGATTGAGTACAGTCTCGCGATTGAAAACGGTAAGCGCTACGCGCCGTATACGCGGAGCACGGAGGACAAGAATCAGTTCGCGGTGTGGTGTATCGATCATCGACAGCCGATTTTGCTGAACGATGTTGCGCAGGAGTATTCGAGGTACATTGCGGTTTACGAGCACGGGGCGCGGATTCTGGAGGATGGAAGTCAGGCACAGCCGCCAGCGTCGATGATCTATTTGCCGCTGGTGGCGCAGGATCGCGTGCTGGGCGTCCTGAGCATTCAGAGCTTTAAGAAGAACGCCTATACCGAGCAGCATCTGAGCCTGCTGGAAAACCTGGCGGCCTACACCACGATTGCACTCGACAATGCGAACGCTTACCAGGTGATCAACGAGCGAGAGCGTGAGGTGAGTGAGCGCGCGGCGGAACTGATCACCATCAATCGCATCACGCAGACGCTGGCAAGCCAACTGGATAAGGATCGGCTGATTCAGTTTGTCGGGGACCAGGTGCGGGATGTTTTTCACGCACCGATTGCGTATGTTTCGCTGCTCGATCGGAACACGATGACGCTGCATTTTCCGTACACCTGGGGGGAAGAGGCGCCTTCGCGGCCGTTCGGCTCGGGGCTGACATCGCAGATCATCCGGAGCGGGCAGCCGCTGCTGATCAATGAGGACATGGACCGCACGCGCGCGAAGATGGGCATCGAGCAGATGGGGCGGGCCACAGCTTCGTACCTTGGCGTGCCCATTCATTCCGGTGGCACGGCAATTGGCGTGATCAGCGTGCAGTCCACCGATCAGGAGGGACGATTCACGGAAGGAGATCAACGGTTATTGTCGACGATTGCCTCGGCGGTAGGCGTCGCGTTTTATAACGCAAGACTCTTCGACGAGGCGCGCACGGCGCGGGCCGCGGCGGAGGAGGCCGATGCGGCGAAGAGCTCATTCCTTTCCACGGTGAGCCATGAGCTGAGGACTCCGCTCACATCGGTGCTGGGCTTTGCGAAGATCATTCGCCGGCGGCTCGAGGAGCGGTTGTTCTCGCTGATCCCGGACGACGACAAAAAGGTCCAGCAAGCGAAGAAGCAAGTGATGGAGAACCTGGGCGTTGTGGTCAGCGAGGGAGAGCGGCTCACAAAGCTGATCGACGATGTGCTGGATCTGGCGAAGATTGAAGCGGGAAAATTTACCTGGAATATGGGCAGCGTCTCGGTCGCGGATGTTATCGAGCGCGCTACGGCGGCGACCGCCTCGCTCTTCGAAGCCAGGAAGCTGCAAATGGTTCGCAATATCGATCCCGACTTGCCGTCGATCAACGGAGACCAGGATCGGCTGATCCAGGTAGTGATCAATCTTATTTCGAATGCGGTGAAGTTTACGGACAGCGGTTCGATCGTCTGCGCGGCGCGGATGGGTAACGACGAACTGGTGGTGAGCGTGAAGGATTCCGGGATCGGCATCGCTCCCGCGGATCAGCCGAAGGTTTTCGAGAAGTTTAAACAGGTGGGCGACACCCTGACGGATAAGCCCAAGGGCACCGGGCTGGGTCTGCCGATCTGCAGGGAGATTGTGGAGTATCACGGCGGTCGCATTTGGGTAGAGAGCACGCCGGGGCAGGGCAGCACGTTTTTATTCACGCTTCCGATTGCGGCGCGGTCTGCGCAACTGGAGTTGCTCCCGAAGCGGCGTTCCGTCGATATCGATTCGCTGGTGCAGCAACTGCGGGAAAAGGTTTCGACGCAGTCGCGGACCAAGTCAGTGCTGGTGGTGGACGACGATCCGAATATCCGCTCCCTGCTGCAGCAGGAACTGACGGAGGCCGGCTACACGGTACGTCTGGCGGAAGACGGACGCAAGGCGCTGGTGCTGATTCGCGAGGAGATGCCGGGGCTGGTGATCCTCGACGTGATGATGCCCGAGATGAATGGCTTCGATGTGGCCGCCGTGCTGAAGAATGATCCCGCGACCATGGATATTCCCATCATCATTCTCTCGATTGTCGAAGATAAGGAGCGGGGATTCCGGTTGGGCGTGGATCGGTATCTCACCAAGCCGATCGATACCGCGAACCTGTTCCACGAAGTCGACGCGCTCCTGGAC
>JBAUGH010000010.1:0-5249 GCA_049679565.1 Acidobacteriaceae bacterium | reverse complement strand
GCGCTCCATCACCGCGCGCGCTTCCCGTGGATTGCGGGAACGGATGGCGCGGAAGATTTCGCGGTGCAGGTCGGCCGACTGCTTCAGGTCGCGGGAACGCTCGGCGGTTTTGCGGCGCTCGTCGTAGAGAGCCGAGGTGATGGTTTCCATCAGCGCGGCGAGGATGGGGTTGCCGGAGGCCTGGGCGATGACGCGGTGGAAGCGGACGTCGTGGATGAGGTACTCGATGGGGTCGTCGACGGTGGCGTACATTTCGGCGACCTCTTCGGAGAGGGCGGCGAAGTGCTGCTCGCGGCCGCGCTCGGCAGCCAGGGCGGCCAGCTCGCTCTCGAGGATGCGGCGGGCTTCGAACATTTGCCAGGACTGAAAACCGTGCAGGGCTCCGAGGAGGCTGAGGGAGGACTTGCCGATTTCCGGGGGGCCGTCGGCGACGAAGGTGCCGACGCCGTGGCGGACATCCATCACGCCCATGGCGGCGAGATAGCCGATGCCGGTGCGCAGGCTGGCGCGGCTGATGCGCAGGCGGCGGGCAAATTCGCGTTCGGGGGGGATCTGGTCGCCGGGCTGCAGGTCGCCGGTCTCGATGAGATTGCGAATGTGGTTAACCACTCGCATGGTCATGTGGGTATCGGTTTTCGGCATGATGCTCCCCGAGGTCAGAGCCGGGCGCGCAGGCGGGCGTCCCACAATGCGGGAATTCCCTTGATCTTCGGCTCTTCAACTTCTGTTATGGATGAAAGTACCCCTTCATTCGCCATCTGAACAGTGTATTCTAGTGGTCGGACCTCTGGGGCGCAAGCGCACCAGCAGTGTCCAGGAGGTCAACCAGCCTATGTCGACCAGCGCCCTCCGTCTCATCCACGACGACCGTCTGTTCCCCGCCGATCCCGAGACTCGGGGAATCGCCCGGCGACTTTACGCCGAGGTGCGGGATCTGCCGCTGATCAGCCCGCACGGGCACACGCAGGCGGGATGGTTTGCGAAGAACGAGCCTTTTCCCGATCCGGCCAAGCTGTTTGTGCAGCCCGACCACTACATCTATCGGATGCTGTACAGCCAGGGAATTGCGCTGGAGGATCTGGAGATCGGCATGGCGGAGCTGAAGGATCCGCGGAAGGTGTGGCGGATTTTTGCGGAGAACTACTATTTGTTCCGGGGAACGCCGACGCGGATGTGGCTGGACTTCGCGTTTCATGAGCTGTTCGGGTTGGAGGAGCGGCTGTCGGGAGCGACGGCGGATTTGTATTTCGACGTGATCGCGGAGCGGCTGAAGACCCCGGAGTTTCTGCCGCGGGCGCTGTACGAGCGGTTCAACCTCGAGGTTCTGTCGACGACGGATTCGCCGCTGGATTCGCTGGCGGATCACAAGGCGATTCGCGATTCGGGATGGAAAGTGCGGGGGGAGTCTCCGCGAATTATTCCGGCGTTCCGGCCGGACTCGGTGGTGGACCCGGACTTCCGGGGATTCCGGGAGAACGTGGCCCGGCTGGGCGAGTTGACCGGGGAGAATACGCATGAGTGGCCGGGGTATCTGACGGCGCTGCGGCGGTCGCGGGAGCGGTTCAGGGCAGCGGGATGCACGTCGACGGACCACGGGCACCCGACGGCGCAGACCGCGGATTTAAGTCCGTCGGAGGCGTCGAAGCTGTTCGAAGAGATCGTGGCGGGCGGCGGCGAGCCGGCGACGCGGGAGCTGTTCCGGGCGCAGATGCTGACGGAGATGGCGAGGATGAGCGTGGAGGATGGGCTGGTGATGCAGATCCATCCGGGGTCGTACCGGAACCACAACCGGAAAATCTTTGAGAAGTTCGGGCGCGACACGGGCGCGGACATGCCCACGGCGACCGAGTATGTGCGGGCGCTGAAGCCGCTGCTGGAGCGGTTCGGGAACGAGAAGGACTTCACGCTGATCCTGTTCACGCTGGATGAGACGACCTACAGCCGGGAGCTGGCGCCGCTGGCGGGGCACTATCCCTGCCTGCGGCTGGGGCCGCCGTGGTGGTTCCACGACAGCCCGGAAGGGATGCTGCGGTTCCGCGAGCAGGTGACGGAGACGGCGGGGTTCTACAATACGGTGGGATTCAACGACGACACGCGGGCGTTTCTGTCGATTCCGGCGCGGCACGATGTGGCGCGGCGCATCGACTGCGTGTGGCTGGCGCGGCTGGTGGCGGAGCATCGACTGGATGAGGACGAGGCGATGGAAGTGGCGCGCGATCTGACCTACACCCTGGTGAAGAAGGCTTATCGGCTCTAGCGCCGGGTGATTTCGAGCCGGGCGTGCTCCGGATGGCACCGCAGACACGGGAGATTGAATGGCGATACGGAGCACGACATCCGACTCGTTTTTTGGCACGCTCCGCTCCCCGAATCGCACTTCGCATCAGCGCTGGGTGATCTGCGGCCTGCTTTTCTTCGCCACCGTTATTGCTTACGTCGATCGCGGCGTCATCGCGTATCTGGAGAAGTTCCTCGAAGGGATCATCCCGGGGCTCAACAGCGTCAGGTATGGATACATCCTGGCCGCGTTCCAGGCCGCTTATGCCATCGGGATGGTGGTGGCCGGGGGGCTGACGGACAAGCTGGGAACGCGCAAGGCCTTTGCCATTGCCATCGGCCTGTGGAGCATTGCGGCGATGCTGCCCGGGGCCGCGTTTTCGGTCACCACCTTCGGCATCGCGATGTTTTTGCTCGGCCTGGGGGAAGCAGCCAACTTTCCTGCCTGCATCAAGACGGTCGCGGAGTGGTTTCCGAAGCGGGAGCGCGCGCTGGCCACCGGCATTTTCAACTCCGGCGCGAACATCGGCAACATTGTGGTGCCGCTGATCGTCCCGACGCTGGTTGTGCTGGTCACCTGGCGGGGCGCTTTTGTGGTGACGGGCGGCGCCGGGATTGTGTGGCTGATTTGCTGGCTGCTCTACTATCGCCGGCCGGAACAGCACCGCAGCGTCTCCAAATCGGAGCTGGATCTGATCCTCAGCGATCCGGTGGAGAAGCTGGAAAGCGTTCCATGGAAACGCGTGTTGCCGCGCAAGGAAACCTGGGCATTCGCCATCGGCAAGTTCCTCACCGACCCCATCTGGTGGTTCTATCTGTTCTGGCTGCCGCGCTATCTGCAGTCGACTTTCGGACTGAGCCTGGCTTCGAACCGGCTGCCGCTGGTGGTTGTCTACAGCATCTCGACGGTAGGCAGTATCGGAGGGGGATGGATCTCGTCCGCGCTGCTGCGTGCGGGCAGGAGCGCGAACGTTGCGCGCAAGACGGCCATGCTGATCTGCGCGCTGTGCGTGGTGCCGGTTTTCGCGGCCCCGTACATTCATCACCTGTGGGTGGTGGTTGGGCTGGTGGGCCTGGCCACGGCGGCGCATCAGGGGTGGTCGGCGAACCTGTTCACGCTGCCCTCGGATATGTTTCCCAAGGCGGCGGTGGGCAGCGTGATCGGCATCGGCGGCATGTCGGGAGCCATCGGCGGCGTCTTAATGCAGCTGGCGACGGGATACATTGTGAAATTTACGGGAAGCTACGTGCCGCTGTTCATCATTGCGTGCGTCGCGTACCCGCTGGCGCTCATCATTATTCATGGGATCACGCCGAAGCTGGCGCCGGCGCAACTGGATGCGGAGGGAGGGAGCGGGGCATGAGTCTCTATCTGGCGCACGGGGACGCGGAGACGGATCTGCCGCCGGCGGAGATGAAGTCGCTGCTGTTCGACGCGCTGGACCAGCTGGGCGCGCGCAAGCGGGTGCTGATCGTCCCGCCGGACATCACGCGGCTGCATTCGCGCGCCGGCGACCTGACCCGCTATGCGTGGCAGTACTACGGCGATCGGATGAAAGCGGTGCTGCCCGCGCTGGGGACGCACGCGGCGATGTCGGCGGCGCAGCTGACGGCCATGTTCGGGGATCTGCCCCAGGACCGGTTCCACATTCACAACTGGCGGACGGATATTGAGACGCTGGGCGAAGTGCCGGCGGAATTTATCGAAGAGCAGTCGGAAGGCAAGCTGCACTACAGCTGGCCGGCGCAGGTGAACCGGCTGCTGCTGGAGGATTTCGACCTGATCCTGTCGGTGGGGCAGGTGGTTCCGCACGAAGTGATCGGGATGGCGAACTACAACAAGAACAGTCTGGTGGGCGCGGGCGGACGGGAAGGGATTAATCGGAGCCATTATCTGGGCGCGGTATACGGGATGGAGCGGATCATGGGGCGCGCGGATAATCCGGTGCGGCGGGTGCTGAATTATGCGGCGGATCGTTTTCTGAAGAGGCTGCCGATTGTGTATGCGCATACGGTGGTGGGGCGCGCAGACGGAAGCGGCCTGGCGACGCGCGGGATGTACGTGGGGGACGACGCGGCGTGCTTCGAGCAGGCGGCGGCGCTGAGTTTGCAGGTGAATTTCGAGATGATGGACGAGCCGCTGCGGAAGGTGGTGGTGTATCTCGATCCGCATGAATTTCACAGCACCTGGCTGGGGAACAAGGCGGTGTATCGCACCCGCATGGCGCTGGCGGATGGGGCGGAGCTGATCATTCTGGCGCCGGCGGTGAAGGAATTCGGGGAGGATCGCACCATCGACGCGCTGATCCGGAAATACGGGTATCGAGGAACGCCGGCGACGCTGGAAGCGGTGGCGAAAAACGCCGATCTGGCCGCCGATCTGAGCGCGGCGGCGCATTTGATCCACGGATCGTCGGAGGGGCGGTTCACCATCACCTGGTGCCCGGGGCATCTTACCAAAGAGGAAGTGGAAGGTGTGGGCTTCGCGTACGGCGATCTGGCGGCCATGACGCGGAAGTACGATCCGGCGAAGCTGCAGCAGGGATTCAACGTGGTGGATGGAGAGACGATGTTTTTTATTGGGAACCCGGGACTTGGGCTCTGGGCCCATCGGGACCGGTTTAAGGACAGCTAAGGAGCGGATAGCAGAGATCCGGTTAGCAGAGGTCCGGTCAGCTGAGATCCGGTCAGCAAAGGTCCGGTTAGCAAAGATACGGCCGGCTGTTGAATTTTTGAGGGGAATTATGACTGGCGAATTGAGACTCGGGAAATTTTCATTGGGTGTGGGCGATCGTTTTGCCCATCAGGCGAAAGCGCAGCTGCAGGCGTGCATCGAGGCGGAGAGGGCCGGGGTGGAAGTGATCCCGGTGTGGAACAAGTCGAACCGGGAACACAACATCATCGGGTCGGAGCCGGACTCGACGCGGGCGGCGGCGGATGCGGCGGTGCGGGCACTGGGCTGGAAGCATCCG
>JBAUGH010000009.1:0-2680 GCA_049679565.1 Acidobacteriaceae bacterium | reverse complement strand
TGATTGGCCTGTTCGCTTGTGCGGCGTTCGTGCAGAACGCCGCGGCCCAGAACACCGAAACCCAACCCGCGCCGCAGGTCCCCGCTGCCCTCGCGCCCTACGTCAAGGTCGCCGCCCCCGTAGTCGTCCTCGAGCACATCCGCGTCATCGACGGCACCGGCGCCCCCGCGCGCGACGATCAGTCCCTGTTCATCGAGAACGGCAAAATCGCCTGGGCCGGTTTGTTCATGGCGCAGCCCACGCCGCCGCCCGACGCGACGGTGATCGACGGCAGCGGCAAGACCGTCTTCCCCGGCCTCGTCGGCATGCACGAGCACCTCTTTTACCCGCTGCCCGACGGCGGCCCTGGCCTGTTGCCGCTCTATGGCGAGATGGCCGACTCGGCGCCGCGCCTCTATCTCGCCGCCGGCGTCACCTCCGCGCGCACCGCCGGCAGCCTCGAGCCCTACACCGACATCTCCCTCAAACTTGCCATCGACGCCGGCCAGATCCCCGGGCCGAAGCTCTTCCTCACCGGCCCTTATCTCGAGGGTTCTCCCGCCATCGGCCCGCAGCTCCACGCCCTCACCGGACCCGACGACGCCGCGCGCCTCGTTGACTACTGGTCCGCCGAGGGCATGACCTCCTTCAAGGCGTACATGCACATCACGCCTCAGGAACTGGCCGCCGCCATCCAGCACGCCCACGCTCACGGGCTCAAGATCACCGGCCATCTCTGCGCCGTCGGTTTTCAGGAAGCCGCCGCGCTTGGCATCGACAACCTCGAACACGGTCTCGTCGTGGATACCGAGTTTTATTCGCAGAAAAAGCCCGGCGTCTGCCCCGGCCAGCGCCCCCCGCAGGAAGAGCTGGCAAAGATGGACGTCGAAGGCCCGCAGATCCAGGGCACTATCCGCGACCTCATCGCCCACAATGTCGCCGTCACCTCCACGCTCGCCGTCTTTGAGAGCTTCGTGCCCAACCGGCCGCCCATGAACGAGGAAATGCGCGTCCGCAGCTCATTGCTGCCGGACGCGTGGAGCAGCTACGCCACGACTCGCGCCTCGATCGCCGAGCATGCGGCGGATTCCTACGAACCGCGCCTGCTCAAGATGGAAATGCAGTTCGAGCGCGACTTCGTGAAGCAGGGCGGCCTGCTCATGGCCGGCTGCGATCCCACCGGCTACGGCGGCGTCCTGCCCGGCTTCGGCGATCAGCGCAACCTCGAGCTGCTGGTCGAAGCCGGCTTCACGCCGGAGGAAGCCATCCACATCGCCACCCAAAACGGAGCGCAGTGGCTCGGCCAGACCATGAATTTCGGAAGCATTGCCCCGCGCCATGCCGCCGATCTGGTCGTCGTGGATGGCGACCCTTCAACCAACATCGCCGACGTCGAAAAGGTGGATACGGTCTTCAAAGACGGCATCGGCTACGATCCGCAAAAGCTGATCCAGTCAGTGCGCGGCCTGGTCGGCCTGCGCTAGAGCCGCCACTGTCAGGCAAAGATCGAGTTCAGAAATGAAATATCGGGATCTGGTTGAACTGTTGGAAGAGCACGGCTGGCTTCACATTCGAACAAGCGGCAGCCATCGTGTTTATCCACATCCAGAGAAGCCTGGCATCGTCGTCGTGCCGGTCCACTCTCCCGGTCACGACGTTCCGAAGGAATTGCTCTCTGCGATAATGAAGCAGGCGGGAATCAGAAAATGACTACCAGCTTTCTCGTCATTTACGAACGTGGCGACGACGGAACCGTCAGCGCCTACGCGCCGGAGCTCCAGCCCGGAGCCGTTGTCTCCACGGGCCGCGACTACCAGGAAGCTCGCACCGGGATCGCCGAAGCGATCGCTCTGTATCTTGAAGAAATGCGCAGCAGCGGCCAGCCGATCGCGCCATCTCCGGTCCGCTACGAAGTCGTCGAAGTCGCCAGCTAGCTCTTTTCCCGAGCGCCTGCGCACCATCGACCTCAGTCTTTCTCCCTGTAACCTGTACCCTGAAGCATGCCGGTCCGCAAACTCCTTGCCTACGCGGCCATCTATATCTTCTGGGGCGGAACTTTCCTCGCCATCCGCGAAATCGTGCGCGCGGCCGCCGTCCCGCCCTTCTTCGCCGCCGGATGCCGCTTCTTCCTGGCCGGCCTGATCCTCTTCGTGTGGGCCCGTCTCACCAGCCCCATTCAGATCACGCCCCGCCAGTTCCGCTCCGCCGTCCTGCTCGGCCTCATCATGTTCACCGGCGACTACGCTGCGCTCTTCTGGGCGGAAACCCGCGTCGCCTCCGGCCTCGCCGCCGTCGTGCTCGCGATGATCCCCGTCTGGATCTTCGCCGGCGAGCTGCTCGTTCTCCGCACCCAGCGCGCCACCGCGCTCTCGGTGAGCGGCCTCGTCCTGGGATTCGCCGGCGTCGTCCTGCTCTCTCTGCGCTCCGGCCCCGCCCATTCTTCCACCCTCGCCATCCTCGCCATGGTCGCGGGAACCGTCTGCTGGTCCGCCGGCACTCTCCTGTCCCGCCACCTGCCCCTGCCGCGTCCCCAACAGGCCAGCGCCGGCCTGCAGATGCTCACCGGCGGCGCCTTTCTCCTTCTCCTGGCAGCGGCCGCGGGCGAATTCCGCCACGTCCCGCCGGCCGCCGTCCTTTTCAGTCCCCGCGTGCTCCTGAGCCTGGCCTATCTCATCGTGGCCGGCTCCATGATCAGCTATTC
>JBAUGH010000008.1:0-2764 GCA_049679565.1 Acidobacteriaceae bacterium | reverse complement strand
TTCTACGCCCGTGGACAAACCGGCCAGCAGCTTCTGCTCGGCGCTTATCAGGCTCTGGAGCGCCAGGTCGATACCGGCCAGGTCACCATGATCCCTCGCACCGAGATGCTCGACCTCATCGTGATCGACGGCCAGGCCCGCGGCATCGTCGCCCGCAATCTCATCAACGGCCGGCTGAGCATCCACATGGCCGACGCGGTCATCCTCGCCACCGGCGGCTACGGCAACGTCTACTACCTTTCGACCAATGCCAAGGGATCGAACGCCACCGCCATCTGGCGCGCCCACCGGCGCGGCGCTCTCTTCGCCAATCCCTGCTTCACGCAGATTCATCCCACCTGCATTCCCGTCTCCGGCGATTATCAGTCGAAGCTCACGCTGATGAGCGAATCGCTGCGCAACGACGGCCGCATCTGGGTTCCGAAGAAGAAGGGCGACAAGCGCAAGCCCAACGATATCCCCGAAGAGGAGCGCGATTACTACCTCGAGCGCAAATACCCCGCCTTCGGCAATCTTGTTCCCCGCGACGTCGCCTCGCGCAACGCCAAGGCCGTCTGCGACGAAGGCCGCGGCGTCGGCGAAACCGGCCTCGGCGTCTATCTCGACTTCTCCGACGCTATCGCCCGCCTCGGCGTCGAAACCGTCCGCGAGCGCTACGGCAACCTCTTCGACATGTACCAGCGCATCACCGACGAGGACCCCTACAAGGTCCCCATGCGCATCTACCCTGCCATCCACTACACCATGGGCGGCCTGTGGGTGGATTACCAACTGCAGAGCACCATTCCCGGCCTGTTCGTGCTGGGCGAAGCCAACTTCTCCGACCACGGAGCCAACCGTCTCGGCGCCAGCGCGCTGATGCAGGGCCTCTCCGACGGCTACTTCATCATTCCCTACACCGTCGGCAACTACCTCGCCTCGGCAAAACCCGCAAAGGTTTCCGACGCGCATCCGGAAGCCAAAGCGGCTCTCGCTTCCGTCCAGGCCGGCATTGAAAAGCTGCTCTCGATCAAAGGCAATCGCACCGTGGACTCCTTCCACCGCGAGCTGGGCAAAATCATGTGGGATGACTGCGGCATGTCCCGCACCGCCAAAGGCCTCGAGGACGCCATCCAGAGAATTCGCGCCCTTCGCGAGGAGTTCTGGAAGAACCTCACGGTTCCCGGCTCCGGCGACGATCTGAACCAGAGCCTCGAAAAAGCCGGGCGCGTCGCCGATTTCTTCGAGCTGGGCGAGCTGCTGTGCATCGACGCTCTGCACCGCAACGAGTCCTGCGGCGGCCATTTTCGGGAAGAGTACCAAACCCCCGACGGCGAAGCACAGCGCGACGACGAGCACTTCAGCTACGTCGCGGCCTGGGGCTACACCGGCCCCGGCAACCAGCCCGAGCTGAACAAGGAACCGCTGGAATTCGCCTACGTTCATCCCAGCCAGAGGAGCTACAAGTAATGAAACTCACCCTGAAAATCTGGCGGCAGACAAGTCCCGCGGCGAAGGGCCAGTTCGTCACGTATGCGATGAACGACGTCAATCCTGAAATGTCGATGCTGGAATGCCTCGACGTGCTCAACGAAACCCTCTCCGAGCGCGGTGAAGAGCCCATCGCCTTCGAGCACGACTGCCGCGAGGGCATCTGCGGCTCCTGCGGCTTCATGATCAGCGGCATCGCTCACGGCCCGCAGCCCGCGACCACGGTTTGCCAGCTCACCATGCGCCACTTCAAGGACGGCGACACGCTCACGCTCGAGCCCTGGCGCTCGCGTTCTTTCCCCTTCATCAAGGATCTGGTGGTCGATCGCCGCGCCTTCGACCGCATCATCCAGAGTGGCGGCTACGTTTCCATCTCCACCGGCAGCGCCCCCGATGGGAACGCCATTCCCGTGGGCAAAGAGATCGCCGATCGCGCCATGGATGCCGCGGCCTGCATCGGCTGCGGAGCCTGCGTTGCGGCCTGCCCCAACGGATCGGCCGCCCTCTTCACCGGAGCGAAGATCGCCCACCTCGGCATCCTGCCCCAGGGCCAGCCGGAAAAAGATCGCCGCGCCGTCCACATGGTGGCGCAGATGAACGTCGAAGGGTTCGGAAGCTGCACGAATATCGGCGAATGCACCGGCGTTTGCCCCAAAGAAATCCCGCTCGAAGTAATCGCGAAGATGAATCGCGACTATCTGGGGGGCGCGTGGAAAGAGCGGCGCAAGGTCGTCACCGCGATTGCGCCGGTTACCGACTGGGATTTCGCGAAGAAGTAAGCGGCTCTATGCCGCTTCCCGCAGCATGGCGGCGACTGCTTCCGGGTTCTTTTCGATGACCAACAGGTATGCCCGTGCGGGAGCATCGGGAAACTTGCGCCGCTGTTCCCAGTCGCGCAGCGTTCCGAGGGGAATCCGATAGGCTAACGCGAAATCTTCCTGCGTAATGCCCAACTTCTCACGCAGCTTCTTCACATTGACGATTCTCGTCAGCCCCTTCATATCACGCGGCAGAGGCTGCGCATCGGGATCCGAAAGCGCAGCGGCATGAACCTGTTGGTCGGTGAGCGCCGCAACTTTTGCCCAATCGGTGCCGGTATCCCGGAGAGGATCTCCCGGCTTACGAGTGACCGTAACGATACCAGTTTTTCTCATGCCTCTCGGCCTTTCTCACCGAAATGATGCGCGTGACCTCTTCCGAGGGTTCCGCGGTTACCACGACGAGAAGCTTCGGATACATCATTCCCACCGTTACAAAGCGCCACTCGCCATGACTCCGGTTGTCGACCCAGGAT
>JBAUGH010000007.1:0-2722 GCA_049679565.1 Acidobacteriaceae bacterium | reverse complement strand
TCACATAGTTGTTGGCGATCGTTACGTCATCCGTGGACCGGGCATACCCCAAGGCATAACTCGACTTCGGACAGATCCCGTCGTCCCACGGCGAGTTCACCGTGCAGTTCGACACCCGCACGTTCTTGCAGCAGTCGATGTCGAACCCGTCCCGGTCCGTGTCCACCAGCACGTTGTCGATGGTCAGGTTGTCCACGCCCGTCGCCAGCAGCGCAAAGTGCCCGCCCTTCAAAATGCTGATGTCCCGCAGGATCACGTTGTGGCAGTTCTTCAGCCCGAACGTCTTGTTGCCCACCCCCGCCTGCTCCGCCACAAACGGGAAATAATCCCCACGCGCCCCCGGCGACCCGTGCGACAAGCCCTTCCCGTAGATCAGCCCTGGTCCCACTACCGAAAAATCGTGCTCGTTCTCCGCGTAGAACAGCGAATTCTTCCAGTGGTTGTGCCCGTAGTCCTGGTACGGCGTCCATGGATCGTTCGGCTCGGCCGCGTCATACGTTCCGCCGTTGTACCCGGTCGTCTCCCCCGGCTTCGGCGAATCCGCCGCCAGAATCGTGCACCCGCGCGACAAATACAGCTCCACATTCGACTTCAGCCGAATCGTGAAACACAGATACGTCCCCGCCGGAAACACCAGCGTCCCCCCGCCCACTGCGGCGACGGCCTCAATCGCCTTGTTGATAGAGGGAGTATCGATGGTCTTCCCGTCCCCTGTTGCTCCGTGAGCGCGAACGTTGTGCAGCGCCTCGGCAGCAGAGGGAGATGGGGTCTGCGCTTCGCTCAGCGAAACGTGACCGACGGTGGCGGCAAGGGCGAGTGGCGAGAGTTTGATCAGATCGCGGCGTAGCATAGCGTGGAGCAATATAGCAGCCCGGAAGTTCAAAAGAGAAATTCTTCCCGCCACGCGAGACGCCCGCCGGTAGCCGGCCGAGACGTCGGTGTTGCGCTCAACCGACCCCGACGCAGGTCGGCGATCCGCTTCGTGTCAGGGCACGACTTCAGTCGTGCCGAAAAGAGCCGCAAGCTGTGCAAATTTGGAAACCGCTGCGCTCTCCACCTGCGCTATCCCCCATCCCCCCGGAACAAACCCCCGCCCCATGGTGTCTGCAACAATGTCGTTCTACCATGACAACAGAAAGGGTGCGGCCGTCCCGGGTCGCGCATCCCAAAGGGGAAAGTGGGGCGCAACTTCAACTGGATCTGGTATGTCGGTGCGGCGGTCTGGTTCCTGAACGCCGCGCTCGCCATGCACCGCGGCAATTTGCGCATGGGTCTCACCAACGCAGGCATCTCCGCCATCTTCCTCGCCGCCGGCCTCTTCTTCCGCCGCCAGTCCCGCCGCCCAACCGGCCGCGGCAACGATCGCTGAGGACCTTCGTCTCAGGGCACGACTTCACGAGTCCCCCGAGAGACAGGCTTTTGTATCAGGGCACGGCTTCACGAGTCCGCCGAGAAACCGGCTTCGTGTCAGGGCACGACTTCTAGTCGTGCCGTTACGAGTCCGAAGAAATGGGGGCTTTAGCCCCTGACGGCTGTCCCCAGCGTCAAAGGATTTCGCAAACAACCCCTGGTACGATAAGCAGGAATGGCCGAGGTAGTGGATGCTCTTTGGCAGGTCGGGTCTCCTTTGCTTTATCGCAGCAGCCGCCGCCCTCGCCACCCCGTCCCTCCGGGCTCAAGCCCCGGGCATTCCCCTCGCCGATCCCACCCCCATCGTCAACCAGCTCTGCGGCAAACAGATCGCCCTGCTGGGCGAATCCCCCGTCCACGGCTTCGCTAGAACCCTCGAGTTCAAAGTCGATCTGGCCCAGCGGCTGGTCAACCAGTGCCACTACAACGCCGTCTTCTTTGAAAGCGGCCTCTACGACTTCCTGAACCTCGAAGAACAGGCCAAATCCGGCCACCCGGTCGCGGATTCCACCATCGCCGCCGCCATCGGCGGCCTCTGGGCCAATACCGAAGTCCAGCCCCTCATTCCCTTCCTGCGCAAAAAAGTGAACAGCGGCGCCCTCACCCTCGGCGGACTCGACGACCAGCTCGGGCGCGGCACCTGGGCCCAGCACCAAATGCCCGCCGCCCTGACTGCCTCGCTGCCCGCCGCCGAGAAAACCCGCTGCCTCGCCATCCTGCAGAAATACATGTTGTGGCAATATCCGCCCGACGCCCCGTACGGTCCACAGGACAAAGCCCGAATTCTCGGCTGTCTCGACCGCATCCAGGCGCGGCTGTCGCCAAGCAGCCATGACCCCGCCCGCGCCGGCGACCTCGCCATGATCGCCAGCCTCAGGAGGCTCCTCGCCCGCGATTTCCAAAATGTTCCGACCGGGACAAATCCCGACCTGCTCTCGGACAACCAGCGGGATCTCTCCATGTTTCGGAATTTCCGCTGGCTGCTCGCGCAGCTCCCGCCCCACAGCAAAGTCATCGTCTGGACCGCAACCGTGCATGCAGCCAAAGACCTGAGCGCCGTCCCCGGAGACGAGAACAGAATCCCGCTCGGCCTCTACATCCACCGCGAGTTCGGTAGCCGCGCCTTCGTTCTGGGTTTTTCCGCGGACTCAGGCAGCTACGCCTTTACCGGCCAGCCCATCCGGCAGCTAAGCCCCGCGCCGCCCGACTCCCTCGAAGCCCGATCCTTCGCAGGCCGCGATGCCGGCGCCGTTTACCTCTCTCCGCGCGATCTCCGCGAAATCGGCGCCATCCCCGCCCGACCCCTCAGAAC
>JBAUGH010000006.1:0-2880 GCA_049679565.1 Acidobacteriaceae bacterium | reverse complement strand
CGATTCCATCAGGCACGGCGGATTGGGGAAGATGCTCGCGGCAGTGGTCGAGAAGACGCTCGACGAGTACCGTGCGGACTGCAGCCTGGCCTGGAGTGCTGGCGGTATGCAGAAAGGCGGAAGGGCGCGGTTCAGGAAGGGCGAACGCTGCATCCGGCTCGGCGTCGCCGGGGACGAGGAGGGCATCATAGCTGCCGTCCGAGCGCGCGGCGGCCCAGCTGAGATGAACCTGGAGGCCGGGGTGCACGGCCTCAAGATCGAAGAGATCCTGCGGGTGGACTCCGTGGAGAGAAACCTCTTCTATTTGGTGGCGCAATTGGCCGGCAGTGGTCCCGGGATCGGCGGCGGCGATGGCCGCATGGGCGATGCGATCCTTCTCGATGCGCGCATTGGGGATGCCCCCGATGCCGAAGGCTTCCCCGCTCCCTTGCAGCCGGTGGCGGATCTGCGTGATGGGATCGGCGGATGCCGGCTCGAGGGTGATCGCTGCCGGCGGCCGAGCGGGGCCGACGCGGAAAATGGCGTCGTAGCGGTAGCGGGTCATCTCGTTGTCGCCGCGGCCGCGGCGCAGGGCGATCGCCACGTGGGCGACGCGGGCGAGCCGATGGCCCAGGGCAAGAAACCACGCCGGCGAAAGAACGAGTTCCGGGGCATGGCGCAGACGCCGGCGTAAACGGCCCCGGAGTTCCTCCATCGGGAGGTCGTCTGCGGCCTGGAAGAGCTCGACCGATGCCGCGAACGCCGGAAGCAGGGGAAGGCTGCGGACATCGCCGATGAAGACGTGCCCGCCGTCGCCGACGAGGCCGATGGCGTTTTCGAGCACCTGCGCAAGGTACTCGGCGTTAGGAAAGTACTGGACGGCGGAGTTGATGACCACGGCATCGAAGGAGCGGGGTTCGAGGCCGGCAAAGTTGTCGGCTGGGCGCTCCATCAGCTCCACTCGGGCGGCCACCGCGGGCATGGACTGCAACTGCTCGCGCACCCGGGCGAGGACTTCATGGGAGAAGTCCACGGCGACGTAGCGCTCGCAGAGCGGCGCGATGCGCAGCAGAAGCATGCCGGTGCCGCAGCCGATTTCGTAGATGGAGTGGGCGCCGAGCCGGAGAATGCTGTCGACCGAGGTCCGCACCCATTCGCGCATATCGTCCACGGGAAGCGGGCCGCGGGTGTAGCTCGAGTCCCAGCCGATCGTATTGAAGCCGGGAGGAGCGGCCGCAGCGGCTTTGGAGGACTGGTTCAGGTCGTAGGTCTTTTGCCATTTGCGGAGAGCGGCGGCGGCGGCGGCGCGGCGGTCGAGCGATTCGTCAAGCCACGCTTCGGCGGGAACGACGAGCGCAAGGAGGCGATCGCCGTGGGTAAAGACCGTGGCGGCGCTGACGCCGGGATGGCGCAGCAGAGCCTGTTCCGCGGCAGCGGTGGAATCAACGGGAAGGCTGGTGGGGATCACCGGAGTATCAGCTGCGGGCGGCCGTGGTTTGGGTGAGGGCAGCGATGGCGTCGATGCTGTCAAGCTGCTCGCGGTCGAAACCGATTTCGGCGAAGTCGATCCCGAAGCGCTCTTCGAGGAAGAGAACGATCTCCACGGCATCGATGGACTGAAGCCGGCCGCTCATCAGGAGAGAGTCGCCGTCGGTCAGAGGGCGGCGATCGTCCTGGCGAGTCAGCAGTTCCTGGACAAAAGTACGAATCTCGTCTTTCCCTGACATCGGCGCTCCTACAGGCGGATGAAGAACAGGCTGGCAAAGTATCGCACGGTTTGCGCGAGCGTAAAGGTGCGGGTATCTGTTTCGAAAACGGAGATGAGGACGTAGAAAAGGCCGACCCCGCAGACAGGCAGGAGGCGGCCGCGGAGGAATCCTGCACGGCGCGGACCCCGTTTCCGCAGCTGCGAAATGCTCAGCCCAACGGCCAGCGCGATGCAGTAGACGAACTCCACCTGATAGCTGGCGATTCCCTGCCACAGGCCGCGGTCGTGGAAGAATTCCCAGTCGCGGGTGATGTGGTAGAAGGCATCCCCGAACAGAATCGTTACGCAGGTGGCGAAGACGGTGCGCAGGCGGCGGTGCTTTTTGAAATAGCGGAGGAAGGTGGGGAAGTAGAAGAAGTCGACGAGCAGTTCCTTGAAGTAGTAGTAAAAGCGGTTGAAGAAGTCGATCAGGGTCGTGGCCGAGAGCGGGCGGTAGGTATTGCGCAGGGCGTTGAAGCCGGCCATGCGGGCGCAGGCGATGACGCGGTGGCCGAAGATGGAGAAGGTGAGGATGAGCTCGAAGTAAGCGAGGATCTGCGCGGCCCAGCGGAGATGCCAGGCGACAGGCGTGCCGTGGACACTCATGGCCAGCGCCTGATCGGCGAACGGGATGCCGAGATATCCGTGGAAGAACCGGAACCAGA
Source organism: Acidobacteriaceae bacterium (assembly GCA_049679565.1). Taxonomy (GTDB): domain Bacteria; phylum Acidobacteriota; class Terriglobia; order Terriglobales; family Acidobacteriaceae; genus Palsa-343. The sequence goes on along the minus strand of JBAUGH010000006.1, from coordinate 489 downwards.
GGTTCTGCAGGAGGGCAAGAAGGATGGCCCAGGCGAGCAGCTTGAGCCCTTTGAGCTGGACGACGGCGAGTTGCTCGGGCGTTTTCGCTTCGATGCGGCGGAGATATGCCGCGCCCTTGGGAAAGGGCGTGGTAGTCGAGCCCCAGAGTGGGCGGAAGGAGGCCAGCTCCAGCGTAGCGTCGCGGCCGGGCACGGAGGATTTGTCAGTGAGGGCGTACGCGATGAACCAGACGTAGCTGGAGAGAACGGCGACAAATGTCCAGGAGATTATTGATGTCCGCGAGTGGGACGGAGTAAAGCAGGCGAAGACGATCAGCAGGGAGAAACCGGAGAGAAGGAAGACGAGGGGACGGCGGCCGAAGTGGGACTTCGGCCAGCGCGTGACGCAGAGGTACAGGGCCATGCCCAGGGCGATGACCAGGAGAGTCGTTGCCAGTCGGAGCGGGTCCTGCAACTCGTCTCGCACGACGATGAGGACGGGAGCTAAAG
>JBAUGH010000005.1:0-12605 GCA_049679565.1 Acidobacteriaceae bacterium | reverse complement strand
CCTCGACCCCGACATTTACCCGGTGAAGTGGACGGCGTTGACCGGCTACGCGCCGGAGCATGAGGTCCGCGACGTGCCGGAGGACGACGCCCCGGAGAACGGCGCGCATGCCCCATCCCCGCAGGGGCCGCCCAATCCTCAGCAGGAGGGCGAGCGGAAGGAATGATGGGGGTCCGATCCGCGCTCCATTCCGCGGTGTGGCCGGTATGTGGCGTTCGTCACAGACCGTCGTGGTGGCGGCAATGTATCAACGGGAAGGTCCTGGGACCAACGACTAACAAAGGAGCTTGACCCCAATGAAATCTCGCATCAGAACCGCGGCCATGATCGTGTTGGCTGCGTCCATTGCGGCGCCTGCGTTCGCGCAGGGAGCCGACACCTACAAAGCCAAATGTGCCATGTGCCATGGCCCCGACGGAACCGCTGCGACCCCGATGGGCAAGATGATGAAGATCCCCTCCTTCAAGGATCCGGCCGTCGTAAAAGAGTCGGACGCGGCGCTGATCGCGGTCACGAAAGACGGCAAAGGCAAGATGCCCGCATACAACGGCAAGCTGACCGATGCCCAGATCAAGGAAGTCGTCTCGTTCATCCGCACGCTGCAGAAATAGCGGAACGGGACAAAGGCTGTCGCGATGCGGGCCGGACTGCGGTCCTGCCCGCATAGAGCGGCACGCATTCAGGGGGCTGTATGAAGAAATTCTCCACTTTCGGCCTGACCCTTTTTGTGTCAGTGCTGTTGCCCGGGTGGCTGGTGCCATCTCTGCACGCCGACGTCGATTGTCTCTCCTGTCACGGCGATCCCACGCTGCAGGATTCCTCGGGAAAGAATATCGGCGTCAGCGCCGACAAGTTTCACGCGAGCGTGCACGGCACTCTCAAGTGCACCGACTGCCATACGTCGATCCACGACTACCCGCATCCGGCCCAGCAGGCGCCGGTGAAATGCGAAACCTGCCACGCGGACGAGAACTCGGCGCTGGCCGGCAGCGTGCACGCGAAGGCAAGCGAGCACCCCTGCCTGGGTTGCCATGGCAGCCCGCATCAGATCGTCCCCAAAACCGATCCGAGCTCGAGCGTGTATCCGCTCAATATCCCCAAAACCTGCGGATCGTGTCACGGCAATGAGGCGATGGCGAAGAAATACCATCTGCCCAACGTCTACTCCCTCTACCTCGACTCGATTCACGGTTTCGCGCTGGGCAAGGAAGGGCTGCTGGTAGCCGCCAACTGCACCAGCTGCCACGGCTCGCACAAAATCCTGACTCATACCGATCCGCGGAGTATGACCTACCGGACGAATATTCCCGGGACCTGCGGCAGCTGCCACGTCGGCATCAATGAGCAGTACCAGCGCGGCGTCCACGGCAAGGCGGTCGCGGCCGGCAATCCCAACGCGCCGGTCTGCACCGACTGCCACACCGCCCATGGCATCGTCGAGCCCACTTCGGCGGACTTCCGCATGCAGTCAACGCCGGTGTGCGGCTCCTGCCATCGCGACAAGTTCTCGACTTACCGCGACACCTTCCACTCGCAGCTCGGGCTGCTGGGGGGCTATGTGGAAACGGCCCGTTGCTGGGACTGCCATCAGGCGCATGAAGTGCTGCCTGCCAGCGATCCCCGCTCGCCGGTCGCCCCCGCCAACCTGGTCACAACCTGCGGACGCTGCCACGCCGGCGCCAACGCCAGCTTCGTGCAATATCAGCCCCACGCTAACGCTCGCGACCGCAAACTGAACCCGGTGCTCTATTACATCCGCCTGTTCATGAACCTGCTGCTGGCCAGCACGCTTACCTTCTTCCTGATACACACCGTGCTGTGGCTGGTGCGCTCACGCTTCAACCAGATCAGGAGCAAGTCCTCGGGAGGGAAAAAATGACCGAGCTAACGACCATCCCCGCAGACCCGACCCCTGCCCCTCAGACTGAGGCCGCGCCGGTTCAGGAGGCCGCAAAGCCCGAGGAACGCTGGTTCCTGCGCTTCACGCTGGGACAGCGCTACATGCACGCCGTGCTGTTCACCAGCTTCCTTGTGCTGGCGGCCACCGGCCTCATCATGCGCTTCAGCGGCTCCATCTGGGCGATCCGCGCAGCGAAGCTGGTGGACGGATTCGGCACCATCCTCTTCTTCCACAAATTCTGCGCGCTGGTTCTTTCGCTGGCGTTCGTCATCCACGTGCGCGAGATCCTGGCCCGTAGTCTGGTGCGCCATGAGAAGGGCATCTTCTGGGGCCCCACCTCCATGGTCGCCAACTGGAAGGACGTGAAGGATCTCTTCGCCCACATGCGCTGGTTCCTGGGACTCGGCCCCAAGCCAAAGTTCGAGCGCTACGCCTACTGGGAGAAATTCGACTACTGGGCGGTGTTCTGGGGGATGGTGGTCATCGGCTTTTCCGGCTACGCCATGTGGTTCGCGCCGTTCTTTGCGCGCTTCCTGCCAGGATGGGCGCTCAACGCCGCCCTTGTGATCCACAGCGAGGAAGGCCTGCTCGCCATTCTCTTTATCTTCTCCATCCACTTCGTGAATACCCATCTGCGCCCGGACAGCTTCCCCATGGACATGGTGATCTTTACCGGCCGGGAGAGCGAAGAGGAGTTCAAAACCCGGCGGCCGGACGAATATCAACGCATGATCGCGGAAGGAAGAGCTGCGACAAGGATCACAGACGCGCCTCCCAAGTGGCTGATAAATTTCAGTCGAGTCGTGGGGTTCACAGCGCTTGCGATTGGCGTGATACTCCTCGTACTGACTTTGAGCGCGTATTTCGAGTAACCAAAAACTGCCATGTCCCCATTTCGCAGACTGAAGGAAAACTGGCTCCAGCCCTTCCTCTTCTTCGGCAATAATCCCATCAGCCTGATCGGCGGGGCGCTGACCACCGCCTCCGCCTTCGTGCTGGTCGGCTTTTGGATCGTCTCGATCTTCGGCCACGGCGGTTCCGCCAACCCCTACGTCGGCATCATTCTCGACCTTTTCCTGCCCGGCCTCTTCGTGCTGGGGCTGGCGATCATTCCCATCGGCATCTGGCTGCGCCGCAGAGCCCTGATCGCTGCCGGAGCCGTGCCCGCCGTCTACCCGAAGATCGATCTTCAAAATCCGGTTTTCCGGCATGGGATCGAAGTCGTCGCCATCGCCACGTTTATCAACTTTGTCATCGTGGGCACGGCTTCCTACCGCGGCGTCGCTTACATGGATTCGCCTCACTTCTGCGGCCAGTCCTGCCACGTGATGGCGCCCCAGTGGGCGGCTTACCAGGAGTCTCCTCACTCCAACGTGGACTGCGTGCAGTGCCACGTCGGCTCGGGCATGAAGTCCTACGTTCAGGCGAAAGTGAACGGTACCAAACAGCTGATCGAGGTCACCTTCCATACCTGGCCCACGCCCATCCGCGCCAATCTCAATGCCCTGCGCCCGGCCCGCGAGACCTGCGAGGCCTGCCACTCCCCGACGCGCTTCATCGGCGAGAAGCTGCTGGTCAAGACCACGTTCGGCGACGACGCAAACAATTCCATGACCCGCACCGTGCTGGTGCTGCATCTGGGCGGCGTCGACTCGGTCTCGCACCTCAGCGGCATCCACGGCCATCACCTCAACCACTTCGAGTACGTGGCCACCGACAACGAGGCGCAAACCATCCTCTCCGTCACCGCCACCAACCCCGATGGCTCGAGGACCACCTACGTCAGCTCGGATGCGAAAGGCCCGGTGAAAGGAGTCACCCGCACCATGGACTGCATGGATTGCCACAACCAGGCGACACACGTATTCCAGACCGCGGAAGAAGCCGTCGATGAAGCTATGGTCAACGGTACCCCCAGCCCCGACCTGCCTTTCGTGCATAAGGAAGGCCTGCAACTGATCCAGGCAACGTATGCTTCCCAGACGGAAGCCGGCCAGAAGATCGCCGCCGGGCTCGACAGCTTCTACCAGAAGCAGTATCCCGACGTGTGGAATACGCAGCGGGCGAAGGTGGATGCGGCCGCCAAACGGCTGGTGGCCATCTACGACCGCAACGTCTTCCCGGACATGAAGGTCACCTGGGGCACCTATCCCAACAACATCGGCCACATGTCGTATCCCGGCTGCTTCCGCTGCCACGACGGCAGCCACGTGAGCAAGGACGGAAAGACGCTCTCGAACGACTGCAGCCTGTGCCACAACCTGCTGGCCGTGGACGAGCACAACCCGGCCGTGCTGAACGATCTGCAGTTACAGAACGAGCTGCATTTGCAGTAGACGCTGCAAGCCTCTCGGGGGCGGCTGTTTTCTGCAGCTGCCTCTTGCCCCTCGGGTCCTTCCTGTGTCGCCGGAGGCTTGCGTTTGTGACGTTGGTCACATCCTCCCGGGCCTTTCCACGGCTACCTTGGGGACGGTATGAACGCCCTTCTTCTCGATCGTATCCACTTTGCTTTCACCGTCACGTTCCACTATCTGTTTCCGCAGCTGACGATGGGGCTGGCGCTGCTGATGGTGGTCATGAAGCTCGCCGCACTGCGCACCGGCGATGAGCGCTGGAATCAGGCCGCACGCTTCTGGGCTAAGATCTTCGCCATCAATTTCATGCTCGGCGTGGTTACCGGCATCCCCATGGAATTCCAGTTCGGCACCAACTGGTCGGAATTCTCCCGCCGGACAGGCGGGGTCATCGGCCAGCCTCTGGCGATGGAGGGCATCTTTGCGTTCTTCCTCGAATCGACCTTCCTCGGCCTGTTCCTCTTCGGCGAAAAGCGTCTGTCGAAGCTGGCCCATTTCGGTGCCGCCGCGATGGTCTGGCTCGGCTCCTGGATCTCCGGCTTCTTCATCATCATCACCGACGCGTGGATGCAGCACCCGGTGGCGTATCAGGCGCTCCCCAACGGCGGCTACGAGGTTTCCAGCTTCTGGAAGTTCATGCTGAACCCCTGGGGATGGCTGCAGTACGCACACAACATGTGCGGCGCGGTTGTCACCGCCTCCTTCGTAGTGGCAGCCACCGGGGCCTTTTACCTGCTCGAAAAGAAGCATGAGGATTTCGGCCGGCTGTTCGTCAAAGTCGGGGTCATCGCGGGATTGATCTCCTGCATCGTGCAGATCTTCCCCACCGGCGACCTGCACGGCCGCTATGTCGCGAAGTACCAGCCCGCCGCCATCGCCGGCATGGAAGGCCTGTTCAACACCCGGAAAGGCGCGCCGGTGGTGCTGATCGGCCAGCCTGACGAGGACGCGCAGAAGATTGACAATCCTGTGCCGGTTAACGATGTCCTCAGCTTCCTGCTTTACGGAACGAGGTCTGCTGAAGTCAAAGGACTGAATGCATTCCCGCGCGACCAGTGGCCCACGCCGCTGCCGCTGCTCTATTACAGCTACCACATCATGGCAGGGCTGGGGACGTGGTTCGTGCTGCTCATGGGGGTGGCCGCTGTTCTGCTTTGGCGCGACAAGCTCTACTCCGCGCGCTGGGTACTGTGGCCTGTCCTGCTCAGCTTCCCGCTGCCCTATATTGCCAACACCGCGGGCTGGATGACGGCGGAGATCGGGCGCCAGCCCTGGCTGGTCTACGGACTGCTGCGCACCAGCGCGGGCTATTCGATCCACGTGTCCGCCGGCAACGCCCTGTTCACGCTGCTCGGCTTCCTCGGCATGTACTCGGTGCTGTCGATTCTCTGGATCGTGATCGTCTACCGCTTCATCTCCATCGGGCCCGCTGCCCTGCAGCCGGTCCCCGAACCCGAGCCCGCAACGCTGACCGCCGTTTAAGGAAGAGAAGAACATGATGGGATTCGTGTGGTTCTGGATTGTCGCGGTCATGATTGCCGCTTATGTCGTGTTCGACGGCTTCGATCTCGGCGTTGGCATCCTGTCTCCCTTTCTCGCCCGCAGCGAGGAAGACCGCCGCACCCTGGTCCGCTCCATCGGCCCGGTGTGGGACGGCAACGAGGTGTGGCTGCTGGCCGGCGGCGGCACGCTCTACTTTGCCTTCCCGCTGCTCTACGCCTCCTCGTTCAGCGGCTTTTATCTGCCGCTCATGATCGTTCTGTGGCTGCTGATCGGGCGCGGTGCCAGCATCGAGCTGCGCATGCACATCGACCATGATGTGTGGCGCAGCTTTTTCGACGGGCTCTTCTTCGTGGCCAGCGCGCTGCTCGCCATCTTCTTCGGCGCGGCACTCGCCAATGTGATCCGCGGCGTGCCGCTTGGTCCCGACAGCTATTTCTTCCTGCCGCTATGGACCAATTGGCGCGTCGGCCCCGCTCCCGGCATTCTTGACTGGTACACAGTCATCGGCGGCGTGGTCGCGCTGGTCGCGCTGGCCACGCACGGTGCTCTGTGGCTGGTGCTGAAAGCGCCCGGCGAGCTGGAAGAGCGCGCCCGCCGCACCGCGGGCTGGCTGTGGGCCGCTCTGCTGCTGGTTACACTCGTCAGTTTGCCGGCCACCATCGCTGTGCGCCCCTCTGCACTCGACAATTATGTGGAGCACCCACTGCTCTACGCGATTCCCGCGCTGGTAGTCGCCAGCCTCGTCGGGATTCTGAGCTTCTCGAAACAGCGCAAGCCGCTGGCCGCGTTTCTTTCTTCCTGCCTCTATCTGGTCTTCATGCTGGTCGGCGCGGCCGTTGCGCTCTACCCGACTCTGCTGCCCTCCTCCACCGATCCCGCGCGCGACATCACTGTGGCCAACGCGCTCACCGGGCAACACGCGCTGCATGTCGGGCTCGTATGGTGGACGCTGGGCCTGATCCTGGTGCTGGCATATTTCATTACCTCCTATCGCATGTTCCGCGGGAAGGTTTCCGCGGAAGCCGGTTATGGACACTGAACACGTTTCCAGGGAGAACTTCCTCATGTCGACCGCAGTCGTTTCCGCTTCCACCGTCATCATCGATCCAGCTCACGATCTGGTCGGCATCCGGCGCAGCCCGCTGGCCTCCATCTTCACCCCGAAATCGGTTGCGGTCATCGGCGCGACCGATCGCGCCGGCAGCGTGGGTTGCACCGTCCTGACGAATCTGCTGGCCAGCCCTTTCGGCGGACCCGTATGGCCGGTGAACCCCAGGCGTCCCAGCATCCTGGGCGTTCCCGCATACAGGTCGATTCGCGAATTGCCCGGTATTCCCGACCTGATCGTGGTCACTACGCCCGCGTCCACGGTGCCTGCCATCATCGAGGAAGCCGTCGCGGTGGGGGTTCCGTCGGCCATCGTGATCTCAGCCGGTTTTAAGGAGGTTGGCGAGTCCGGTAAAGCGCTGGAGCGGCAGATCGCGCAGACAATTCAGGGAAAGATGCGGCTCATCGGGCCGAACTGCCTCGGCGTCCTGAACCCCGTGGGTGGGCTCAACGCGACCTTCGCGAAGGCTATGGTGCCGGCCGGCCGGCTCGGCTTTATCAGCCAGAGCGGCGCGCTGGGCACGGCGATTCTCGACTGGTGCATTCGCGAGCAGGTTGGCCTCAGCGGATTTGTGTCCGCCGGCTCGATGCTCGACGTCACTTTCGGGGAGCTGATCGACCACTTCGGCCAGGATCCCAACACCGACACCATCGTCATCTATATGGAGTCGATCGGCGACGCCCGCAGCTTCCTCTCCGCGGCTCGCGCGGTGGCGCTCAACAAACCGATTCTCGTCATCAAGGCCGGACGCACCGCTGCCGCCGCCAAGGCTGCCGCCTCGCACACCGGTTCGCTCACCGGCAGCGACGATGTGCTCGACGCCGCTTTCCAGCGAGCCGGCGTCCTGCGCGTCAACTCCATCAGCGAACTGTTCTGCGTTTCGGAAGTCCTGGCCAAGCAGCCCCGTCCGAAAGGCCCTCGCCTTACCATCCTGACCAACGCGGGCGGCCCCGGCGTGCTGGCCACGGATGCGCTGATCGGCGCCGGCGGGGAACTGACCGAGATTTCGGCGGAAACCGTGACCGCCTACAACGCTTTCCTGCCCGATGCGTGGAGCCACAACAATCCCGTTGACATCCTCGGCGATGCCGAGTCCGAGCGCTACGCAAAGGCTCTGGAATTCGCCTCGAAGGACGTGAATACCGATGGGATGCTGATCATCCTCACTCCCCAGGGCATGACCGATCCCACCGCGGTCGCCAAAGACCTCGCGCCCTATGCGCGCTCCACCGGCAAGCCGGTCATCGCCAGCTGGATGGGCGGGGATTTTGTCGCGGAGGGGGCGACGATCCTCACCCGCGCCGGCATTCCCGTCTTCCCCTATCCCGACGCGGCCGCCGAGGCTTTCGTCTCGACGTGGAAACATACCAGCCAGCTGCGCGACCTCTACGAAACCCCGGCCGCACGCTCCGGGTCGGTGCTCGACACCAGGCGCGATCTTGCCAGTCAGATTGTGAACCAGGTGCGGGCCGGCCGGCGCACCATCCTCACCGAGTACGAATCGAAGCAGCTGCTCGCCGCTTACGGCATCCCCACCGTCCGCACCGAGCTTGCGGCAACCACCGACGAGGCAGTGATCAAGGCCGCGGAGATCGGCTTCCCCGTGGTGTTGAAGCTGCACTCGGAGACCATCACGCACAAGACCGACGTGGGCGGCGTCAAGCTGAATCTGCGCACCGCGAGCGAAGTCGCCGCGGCCTTCGAGGACATTCGCACCTCGGTCACCGCCAAAGTCGGCGCGGAGCACTTCCTCGGTGTCACCGTCCAACCCTTCGCCAAACTCGATGGCTACGAAGTCATTCTGGGCTCCAGCATCGATCCGCAGCTTGGTCCGGTGCTGCTCTTCGGCACCGGCGGCCAGCTGGTCGAGGTCTATAAGGATCGCGCCCTCGCGCTGCCCCCGCTCACCGCCACCCTCGCCCGTCATCAGATGGAGAAGACCAAAATCTTCACCGCTCTCAAAGGGGTGCGCGGACGCAGGCCGGTGGACATCGATGCCCTCGAGGCGCTGGTGGTCCGCTTCAGCGAGCTGGTCGTCGAGCAGCGCTGGATCAAAGAGATCGACATCAATCCGCTGCTGGTCTCGCCCGACGGCCTCATTGCCCTCGACGCCCGCGTGGTTCTGCACGAGCCGGGCACCACGGAGGATCAGCTGCCGCGCCCGGCCATCCGTCCTTATCCGGTGCAGTATGCAGCGCCGGCCACCGGCAAATCAGGGACCCGCCTTCTCATCCGTCCCATCCGCCCGGAAGACGAGCCGCTGATCGTGGCCTTCCACGATCGTCTCTCGGAACGCACCGTCGTCCAGCGCTACTTCAAGGCGCTCGATCTGAATGCGCGCACCGCCCACGAGCGCCTGACCCGCATCTGTTTCATCGACTACGACCGCGAGCTGGCCCTGGTTGCCGAGATCGCCGATGTGGCCGGAACTCCGGTGATCGCGGGGGTCAGCCGCATGATTCACGAGGACGACGGCCGCTCCGCAACCCTGGCCGTGGTGGTCGCGGACGATTTCCAGGGGCAGGGAATCGGGGAGGCGCTGATGAGCCGCACCCTCGATGCGGCCCGCGCCGAAGGCCTTCGCACCGTCCTCATTCACTTCCTCCCGGAAAACGCCCGCATGCACAAACTGTCGCGCAAGCTGGGGTTCGTTCTCACCGAGGAAAACGAAATGATGCGGGGCGAACTGTCCCTCTGATTCGGGAACCTTTCGGGGGCGGCACGGCCCACGGCTGCTCCCGGATGGTTTTGATATCATTCGGGTCGGCACGGAGCGGCTGGACATTCGCGCCGGTGCCTCTCGGTACAATCAACCTATGCGCCGCATCTACATGGACGCAAACGCCACCACGCCTCTGCTGCCCGAGGTGCTGGACGCGATGCGGCCCTTCTTCATCGAGTCCTTCGGCAACGCCTCGTCCATCCATCAACCTGGCCAGCGCGCCCGTGCCGCCGTCGAACACGCCCGCGAGCAGGTCGCCGCGCTGGTCCACTGCCGCCCGGCTGAAATCGTCTTCACCTCCGGCGGAACCGAGAGCGACAACACCGCGATCTTCGGTATCCTGCGGCCCGGCGATCACCTCATTACCTCGTCCATCGAGCACCACGCCGTTCTGCATGCGGCGGAGAAAGCTCGGGACCGCGGCATCGAGGTCACTTTCCTGCCCGTATCCTCCTCCGGGATCGTCGATCCAGGCGACGTTCGCGGCGCCCTCAGGGCGAACACGAAACTCATCAGCGTGATGATGGCCAACAACGAAACCGGCGTCATCCAGCCGGTCGAGGAGATCGGCAGAATCGCCGCGGAAGCGAACGTCGCCTTCCATACCGACGCCGTCCAGGCCGCGGGCAAAATCCCCATCGACGTCACCGCCATCGGCTGCCACCTGCTCAGCATTTCCGGACACAAGCTCCACGCGCCCCAGGGCATCGGCATCCTTTATGTGCGTCGCGGCACGCGCTTCGAGCCGCTCCTGTTCGGCGGTTCGCACGAGCGCCAGCGCCGCGCCGGCACCGAGAATGTCCCCGGCATCGTAGGTCTCGGCAAAGCTGCGGAGATCGCTCTCGCCGCTCTCACCGATGGCACCGAGGAGCGCATCGCCGCTCTGCGCGACCGCCTCGAGCAGGGCCTGCTGGCCAGCATCGACGCATGCGGCGTAAACGGAGCCGGCCAGCCGCGCACTCCTAACACCACCAGCTTCTTTTTCGATCATCTCGAAGGCGAAGCCCTGGTTATCGCGCTCGACCTGAAAGGTCTGGCGGTCTCCGGCGGTTCGGCCTGCTCGTCGGGATCGAGCGAGGCTTCGCATGTTCTCAATGCCATGGGTGTGTTGCTCGCCCGCGCCCGCGCCAGCCTGCGCTTCAGCCTTTCGCGTCTGAGCACCGACGCCGATGTCGATGCCGCGCTCGAACTGGTGCCGGCCGCCGTTGCCCACCTGCGCGAGCTTTCCCCGATGTACCAAAAGCATCTGGCCGCAGCGCCCGCACAGTAGTTCGCTGGGCGCCGACCGTCCGGAGGGTTGCAAATGAAACGGCGCAGCTTTCTCAGAATGGCTGCAGGCGGCGCGGGCCTGCTGTGCACGAGTGGGCTTGAACGGTCCCTCCATGCTCTTGGGCAGGATGGCGTATCGCCCTATGTCCGCCGGGTCCTGGCGATGTTCAAGTGCCACTTCGACGCGGGATTCATCGACACCCAGGCCAACGTCGTCCACAAATACTTCTCGCAGTATTTTCCCCAGGCGATCCAGATCGCGCAGCAGTCGCGCGCGCCCGGCGGTCACCGCTATGTCTGGACCACCGGCTCGTGGCTGCTCTACGAGTACCTCGAACAGGCCTCGCCGCGGGATCGCGGCAGCATGGAAAAGGCGATCGCTGACGGCGACATTGCCTGGCACGCGATCCCCTTCAACTGGCAGACCGAGATGATGGACCGCTCCATGATTGCGGCCAGCATCGGATTGTCGCATTCGCTCGACGCCCGCTTCGGCCGCACCACGACCGGCGCCAAGATGACCGATGTTCCCGGCCACACCCGCGGACTCATCGCTCCCATTGCCGCAGAAGGCGTGAAGTTCCTCGACATCGGCGTGAACGACGCGAGCACGCCGGCCGAAGTGCCGCCGCTCTTTGTGTGGAAGGACTCCACCGGCGCCTCGCTCGTTGTGATGTACCACCACGGCTACGGCGCAGTGACTGTCGTTCCCGGCTCCGATCTGGCGATTGCCACCGTGGTGCGCGGTGATAACAGCGGCCCCCACACTCCGGAGGAGATCGCGAAGATTTATTCCGACCTCGGCCGCCAGTTTCCGCAAGCCGAAATCCTTGCGTCGAACCTGACCGAAATCGCCAACGCCGTCGAGCCCTTTCGCAGCCATCTCCCGCTGGTCACCCAGGAAATCGGCGACACGTGGATCTACGGCGTGGCCAGCGATCCCGTCAAGGTGGCCCGCTATCGCGAACTAGCCCGCCTGCGCCAGCGCTGGATCGAGCAGGGAAGATTCCGGTCCGGCGACGCGACCGACCTCCTCCTGCTCCGCCAGGTTCTGCTCGAAGCCGAACACACCTGGGGCACCGACACGAAAACCTGGCTGGACTTCGAGCACTACACCCCTGCCGACCTGGCGACCATGCTCGACACGAAGAACTACAAGGTCGTCGAGTTCAGCTGGGCGGAGAAGCGCCAGGACCTCTTCAACGGTATCGACACACTCCCTGAATCGCTGCGCAACGAAGCACGGACGAGCCTCTCGAATCTCACGACTAAAGAGCCGCAGCTGGCCGGCGCCGCGCCGCATCCACCGGACCAGGTCCTCGAGACCGACCATTTCCTGGTCGCGCTCGATCCCGCAACGGGAGCCATCCGCCAATTGCGCAGCAAGAACACCGGCACCGACTGGGCCGACGCCGATCACCCGCTCGCGTTGCTCACCTATCAGACGCTCGCGCAGGAGGATTACGATCGCTTCTTCGCCAACTACATCATCAGCACGGCGGACTGGGCCAAAAAGGACTTCGGCAAGCCAAACATCGAGCGTTTCGGAGCCCGGAGCCAGGAATGGCATCCGGCCGTTACGCGCGTGGAGGTCGCCGAAGATGCGCAGGGACATCATCTGCTGGCGCAACTGGCCATCCACGACGCGGAGTCCCTCGCCTCAGGGCGCGCGGCTTTCCCAAAGACGATGTTTCTCGAACTGACGTTTCCTCGCGAGGAGCCTGCAGTCGAGATCGCTCTTTCCTGGTT
>JBAUGH010000004.1:0-9352 GCA_049679565.1 Acidobacteriaceae bacterium | reverse complement strand
CTTTAGCTCTGAGTTTGGTATTCTGAATATAGAGGGTAAAAAACAAAAAGGCCGTCCTTCGGGGCGGCCTTTTCTATTTCTATGACCGGCGACCGGCGACAAGCTACCCGGCTACCGGCTATCAGCTTAACGGCTAAAAGCTAACGGCTAGAAGCTAAAAGCTAGCGGCTAAAAGCTAACGGCTAAAAGCTAAAAGCTAAAGGGCTATGACCACCGCGTCCGCAATGATTAACGCCGAACGTCTCTGTTACGCCGTCAGCGCCAATAGCCAGCCCTGCCGCGCCATCGCCGTCCGCGGCCAGTTGCAGTGTTTTGCCCACGGCCCCCGTGGCCGCCGGATCCGCCTCGAAGCCATCGAGCGGGAAGAACGCCGCCTCGCCCGCCGCCCGCCTCTCACCGTCCCCGAACTGGCCGCTCTCGCCACCCGCCTCGGCGTAGCCCATTACTTCCCCGCCCTCATGACCGCAACCCGCGCCAATGCAGAAGGATAGAGGGTAACCGGGGGGATGAGGATCGCATAAACCATGCAAAATCAATACCTTCCGCATCCCCCCCCCAACAGAAATTCATCGTGAAGGGGGGATCCCGAAACCCGAATCCCGGAGCCCGGAGTCCGGCTCGGACAACCGTGCCTGCGCCACCGCCGACCAAAATCACACTGCCTCCTCCGAGGGATTCTGCCGGCCGCTTCGCCCGTTATAATTTGCCTAATACCCCCATCTGTACGGGCACGCAAAGCCTGGTTCTGAGTATGAGCGCGAAACAACTCGGGGAGCCGACCCTCGCTGGTCGCAATGTGCCTCGCCCCCGGCGCGAGCTCCGTACTCCCGCACCCTCCGGCTACGACCCCTTCCACGCCGCTGCCGAAGCCAGCCTCGACGACTTCTATATCTTCGACGGCATCCCCGACGCCTCCGGCGCTATCGTCGACTTCACCTTCGGCTACATCAATCCCAACGCCGAGCGCCGCCTCGGCGTCCCCCGCGAGTCCCTCTACGGCAAGGTCCTGACGGAGGTCCGCCCCTTCATGATCCAGTCCGGCCTCATCGACAGGTACCGCGAGGTTGTCCGCACCGGCATACCCTACACCTGCGAGGTCTTCATCGACGACGACATGATCCACGGCACCTGGCTCAACGTTCAGGTGGTCCGCGTCGGCGCCAGCCTCGCCGTCACCAGCCGCGACGTCACCGAGCACCGCCGCCGCTCCGACCACGTCCACTACCTGGCCCACCACGACCACCTCACCGGGCTCGCCAACCGCACGCTGCTCCACGAGCGGCTGCGCCAGGCGATCCTGCTCGCCCAGAACCAGGACCAGAAAGTCGCCGTCCTGCTCATCGACATCGACTACTTCAAGCAGATCAACGACTCGCTGGGCCACGCCGACGGCGACGTGCTGCTGGCCGCGGTCGGCCAGCGCCTCCTCTCCTCGGTGCGCGAGTCGGACACCGTGGCCCGCATGGGCGGCGACGAGTTCGTCATCGTCATGCCCGAGTTCCGCGCCGTCGACGACGTCGAGCGCTGCGGCCAGCAGGTCATCCGCAACGCCGCCCAGCCCATCGAAATCGGTGGCCGGGAGATCCGCCTCACCCTCAGCGTCGGCGTCGCCCTCTTTCCCGAAGGAGGCCGCACCGCCGAAGAACTGCTGCGCAACGCCGATGCCGCGATGTACGCGGTGAAGGACACCGGACGCAACAGCCTGTGCGTCTTCGGCGAGGGCCCGCTGGCAGCACGGCACGCCCACGGGGTAAGAGGCTCAACGCAGGACCCCGAACCCCTTCCTTGACAACCTCTTCCGGGGTTCCCTAAGCTTTTCCCTGCGCCGGAGCCGGAAGGATTCATCCCCGCGTCAAACAACGCCAACCGGCCGCTCCGAATCGAACCCCCAGGAGTCAGCATGAACCCACTGATACGCAAGCTCGCTGTTTCCGCCCTCGCCCTCACCCTGACCGGCTCCATCGGTTTCGCACAGGATCATCCCCAGGATCACCCCGATAACCACGCCCAGGACCAGCACAGCCACTACGTCCACCACAGCGAATGGAAGAAAGGCAGCCGCATCAGCCACGACGACTGGCAGCGCGGCGAACAGGTCGACTGGCACACCCACCATCTCCGCCAGCCGCCGCGCGGCTATGAGTGGCGCGAAGTGGACGGCAACTATGTGCTGGCTGCCATCGCCACCGGAGTCATCGCCTCGGTCATCATCGCCTCCAGCAGCCCGCACTAAACCGCTTTGCATGAGGCACAAAGGCCCGGCCTGCTGCCGGGCCTTTTGCTTTCCAGGCAGCCTGCGCGGCCTGGCTCCTCGCTTTTCCGTTGACAAGCCCGCCTGCCCGTTCTAACCTCCCGCCTCCATCGGTTGAGAATTCCGGCCGGCCTCGAAACGGCAGCACTGTCCCGATCACTAAGTGCTGAAGGCGCGGACGGCTCTCATCCCGCTCCGCTGCCCTGCTCTCGCAGCCAGCCAGACATCCCCTGCTGGAAAGGAACCAGGCCATGGTGGACAGAACCCTGCCGGCGATCCGGAACCTGAAGCACCTCGTGGTGCTGATGATGGAGAACCGCTCCTTCGACCACATGCTGGGGGCGCTGCATGCGCAGAATCCGGCAATCGACGGGCTGACCGGCAATGAGACGAATCCCGACACGACTGGCGCGCCGGTGACGGTAGCGCCGAACGCCGCGTACCAGGGGCAGCTCGACCCCGATCCCGACCACCACTTCCCGGCCGCCGATCTGCAGATCTTCGGCGGGGTGACGACGGCCCAGAACCCCAACCGCGCGCCCAACATGCAGGGCTTCGTGAAGAGCTACTTCAACCAGCAGCACGACCTCGCGCACTCCCACGAGATCCTGAACTACTTCACGGCGAACCAGTTGCCGGTGCTGACGACGCTGGCAACGCAATACGCGGTCTTCAACCGGTGGTTCTCGTCGATTCCCGGCCCGACGCTGTGCAACCGCGCCTTTGCGCACTACGGCACGTCGTTTGGCCAGGTCAGCATGGACGTCTTCTACTGGAACAAGCAGTACAAGAGCATCTACGAACGGATTGCGGCGACCAGCTACACCACGCGCCTCTACTACTACGACGAGGCCAGCTCGTCGCTGGAAGTGGTGAATCTGCTGCAGAACCAGCCTGCGCTGTTCGGGAGCTTCCAGGATTTTCAGGACGCGTGCAGCCGCAATCAGCTGCCCAACTATTGCTTCATCGAGCCGAACTACACGGATCACGATGCGGCAGACGGATCGGGAGAGCTGATCGCGTGCGACCAGCATCCCGACCATGACGTGCGCGCAGGAGAGCAGTTTATCGCCACGGTCTACCAGGCCATTCGCGGCAATCCGAATTTGTGGCCGAACACCGCGCTGCTGATCGTCTACGACGAGCATGGAGGGACGTACGATCACGTGGCGCCGCCGGCCTGCACCCCGGACGGCTTCGTGGCGCAGCCGAGCGCGACAGGCACGCCCGATCCGTTCCATTTCGATCGCCTGGGCGTTCGCGTTCCCGCAGTGCTCGTCTCGCCGTGGATTGCGCCGGGCACGGTGATCAACGATGTGTTCGAGCACGCATCGATACCGGCAACGGCGACGGATTACTTCATCGGCAACTATCCGCAGCGATCGCCGCGCGAGATCGTTGCCAACACCTTCCTCAACTACCTGAATCAGCCCGCGGCGCGCGCCGACGCTGACTGCCCCACATTCAGGAATGTTCAGAATTAGGAGCATCCCCCATGGAACCGATTCTGGTGCCCGGCCCCCCGAAGAGCGCATTCGACAAGAGCCGGCGGATGTCCGATTTGATCCGGAAGCAGGTCGAACATTTCAAACATCTCGAAGAAAAGCTGGCGCCGGAGGTGCGGGCAATGCTGCCCCAGCATCGCATCGTGAGCGAAGACGATGCCGCGCGCTACATCGCGCCTTTCACGCGATTGCTGCGGACCGGGAGCGCAGCAACGCCGGCCGCGAAGACGCCGATTCCGATGCCGCGGCGCGTCCCTGCGAAGAAGAAGGAGAAACCTCTCGACCTCGCGGCAGCGGCTGCGCCCCGCTCTGCGAAGAAATCGGGCCGCGGCAAGAGGACTCGATGAAGATCGCCCGCGCTCTCCCCCTGCTGCTGACGACGGCGCTTGCGTTCCCGCAAACCGAGAGCCGTCTGCACCGCGATTTTCGCGTGGAAGGGGAATCGCTGGAGCCCTGCGGACATTTCAGCTTCGGCAATCTGACCGACTGCCTGCAGACGCTGGTGATGGGACAGCCGATGCACATCACCGCCGGCAGTCTTGCGCCTGACGATGGCATCGCAGCCGGCCTGGCTTTTGTGGAGCACAAGGACTACACCAACGAATGGCGGGCGAGCTGGGATGTCGACGCGGAAGCTTCCGGCAACGGCTCGTGGCGCGCCGGTGCGTATATGAAGGCGTACCGGCTGCCCTCGGGCCTCCAATACCGGGTGGCGCCGCTTTTCAACTTCTACTCGCAGAGCATTTCGCTGGCGCGGGTGGATTATTTCGGCCTGGGGCCGAACACGACCCTGCTGACGCAGACGACGTACGGGTTCAGCGAGAACATTACCGGAGCGGATGCAGCGATTCCTCTGCAGGTGGGGCATGGCGGGCCGAAGATCGCGATCGTGGCCGAGGTGAACGGCCGGTTCCCGAGCGTGCGCGGCGGGTCGGACAAGAGCCTGCCTTCGATCGGCACACTGTTCACGGAAAGCACCGCGCCGGGGTTGACGCATCAGCCCGGATATCTCGAACCGTCGGAGGGGCTGCGGATCTACCCGGCATTTTTTAAGGACAGGATTCGGCTGAACTACCTGGTGCAGTTCCAGCAGTTCATCGCACCGGGAGACGGGGCCTATTCCTTCCGGCGGTGGAACGGCGATTTCAGCCACGAGATTCCGCTCTACAGCTGGCTGCCGAAAAGTCTCAGCAAAGACTATGACGGGAATCGCGCCGCCCAATTCTCCTACAACGGGCCGGATGACTGCACAGGCAGCAACACCAGCAGCAATGTTTCGCTGACGCGGGCGGCGACGACAAAGCCCAATCCGGCGGTTCCGTGCCCGATTGTCTCGACAACCCAGAAGCTGGAGGGGTCGATTACGTTGCGGGCGTTTATGTCGGAATCGTTTGCGGATGGGGGCAGCCGGGTGCCGTTTTACTTTTCACCCACGGTCGGCGGGTCGGACATCAACGGCACACCGATGCTGGCGAGCTATCCGGACTACCGTTTCCGCGGCCCCGACCTGCTGCTTTTCCAGGGACAGATCGAGCACTCGCTGGGGAAGCTGCCGCTGGGGATTTTCTTCGGAGCGGACGAAGGAAAGATCGGCCTGCGCCGGGATGACGTCAGCCTCGACCACCTGCGCCACACCTTCAGCACGGGCCTTACCGTCCACGCCGGAGGCCTGCCGCTGATTTATTTTTCCTGGGCGTGGGGCGGCGGGGAAGGGACCCACACGACGGCGACGGTAAGCCCGACTCTGCTGGGTGGGTCGGCACGGCCGTCCCTGTTTTAGCGGGGCCTGCCGGATGGGTTCGCGTCCCTCTTTCGCGGGATTGTTTGCGTCGGGGGAACCGTCCTAATCTGCGCTCATGGCATTCGCTGAGGGGCAGCAGGTTCGCGTCAAGCAGGGACAGCACACCGGGACGATCGACAGAAAACTGGCCTATCTCGCCGATATGTACGTCGTCGCGCTGGATGGGCAACAGACGCCGAAGAAAAAGCTGGCGCACGAGAGCGAGCTGGAGCTTCTGGCACAGGTGGACCGGCTCTCGGCCTGACGCCGATACGCTGCGCCGGTTTTTATTGGTTGGGAGGGGCTGCGGCAGGACTCTTCTCGAACAGCTCCAGGTTTTCTGCCTTCCAGACCATGGCGGCGTGAATCCGGTTGTAGCCGCTGGGGTGGTCGAAGAAGATGAACTCCTCCAGCTTGCGGGGGTGCATCTTGCGATACTCGCCGAGATGGGTGGCGGCCTGGGCGAAGCCGTCGGGCTGATGGCCGGCGTTCAGGCCGAACATGTCGGCCTCTTTTTCCTGGGCGCGGGTTTGGGTATTCATCACCGGCGTCAGGACAAAAAAGAGCGCGCCCGCCAGCAGCATGACCAGCGGCAGGACCGCGGGATCGCCCACATCGTGAACCTGCCAGCGATCGCCCCAGCGGCCGAGCGCCCAGCGGAGCGTGAAGAACAGATACACGAACGACAACACATCGATGATGGCGAGAAACATGATGCTGTTGGGGATGTGGTTGAGGACGTAGTGGCCCATTTCGTGACCCATGACGGCCTGAATTTCCTCGGGTGAGCCGCGGCGCAGCAGATTGTCGTTCAGGGTGATGCGCATGGTGTTGCCGAACCCGCTCACGTTGGCGCTCATGCGGGTGGTCTGGCGGCTGGCGTCGATTTCGTAGACATCGTTGGTGGGGATTCCGTTGGCGTGCGCCATGCGGAGGATGGGGCCGGTGACTTTGGGGTCGTTGAGGCGCTGGACCTTATTGAAGATCGGCAGGATATAGACCGGCGCGATGGCGACCGCAATGGTGGTGAGCACCAGGGTGGTTGCGGCTCCCCAGATCCACCATGTGCGCGGCAGCTTGCGGACAATGGCGAAGAGGATGACGACGGCGATTGCGCCCAGCACGAGCGAGACGAGGAAGGCCTTGCCTTCATCGCCGAGCCACGGCCCGAAGGTCTGCGTGGCGAGGCCATATTTGTGCTCCCGGACGTAGCTCTCATAGAACTCCAGGGGGAAGCCGAGCAGGGTGGTGAGCACCAGATACTGCGCCCAGTAGAGAAGGGTCTGGAGCCAGCGGAAGCGGGTGATGCGGGCAGCGAGGTCGCGCATTTTTGCCGACCAGCGCAGGTTGAGCAGGAGCAGCATGATCGCCGAGGCGTAGAGGAAATCCCAGAGGATGAGCCAGTAACCGCCCTCAAAATAGGCGTCGGAGCGGGCCCTGGCGGCGGGAGGAATCATGGCCATGTAGGCTTCGGTGGCGGCGTCCGGGTCGAAGTGATCGGAGGGCTGGGCGGCAGGTGGAACCTGGGTGATATCGACAGTGGGCTGAATGACGGGCTGCGCGTGGAGCGCGCCGGGAACGATTGCCGCAAGCAGAAGAGCCAACAGCAGGCCGCGTGGGTGGGTTTGCATGGGGACGCCTCTTTCCGGTTGGGAAGCAGTACGTCCCTTGTACGCGAATCGTTCCGGGAAGTGAA
Source organism: Acidobacteriaceae bacterium (assembly GCA_049679565.1). GTDB lineage: Bacteria > Acidobacteriota > Terriglobia > Terriglobales > Acidobacteriaceae > Palsa-343. The sequence continues at coordinate 2,120 of JBAUGH010000004.1, read as the reverse complement.
GCGGGCAGGCTCAGTGCTGATCGCGGTCGTGACTGTGCCGCCACTGCCGGTAGGCCTGCTTGTCGGCGTCGTTGCGGTGGTCGTAATCCATGTGGTCGCGATGGGTGCCGTGCTCCCACTGGTTGTAATACGGCCTTTCGGGCGCCCAGGTGCGATATTCGCGGCCGTACGTGTCGTAAAACGCGAACACGTCCCGCGCAGCCGCTGCCGAGCAGCGGAAGGGCACCGAACGCCGCTGCCATAGAGAGCGGCGTAAGTTTTCGAAGCAGAGTCCCATGCTTGTCCTCTCCTGGCGCCAGGAACCGGCGACCCATGCCAGGCTGCCGGGCAGGCTCGGGGCGGTTGCTTGTAGTTGGAAGGGGCAGAGGCTCAGGGAAGGACATCGGGCAGCAGAAAGGGCAGGTCCGAAGACCTGCCCTCCTGATTTGAAGCCCTGCGGCTCTACTTCGCGGCTACCGCAACCTTTGCTCCGGCCTTCGCCTGCTCTTTCAGCGCGGCGGCCTTGTCCGTCGTTTCCCAGGTGAAGTCCGGCTCGTTCACACGCCCGAAGTGGCCGTAAGCGGCGGTCTTCTGGTAGATGGGGCGGCGGAGGTTGAGGCTCTCGATGATGGCCTTGGGGGTGAGCTGGAAGTTTTTGCGGACCAGCGCGATGAGTTCGGCGTCGGGAATCGTGCCGGTGCCGAAAGTATCGACAAGGACGCTGACCGGCTCGGCGACGCCGATGGCATACGCCAGCTGGACTTCGCAGCGTTCGGCGAGTCCGGCGGCCACGATGTTCTTGGCAATGTAGCGCGCCATGTAGGCTGCGGAGCGATCGACCTTGGTCGGGTCCTTGCCGGAGAAAGCGCCGCCGCCGTGACGGCCCATGCCGCCGTAGGTGTCGACGATGATCTTGCGGCCGGTGAGGCCGGTGTCGCCCATGGGGCCGCCAATGACGAAGCGGCCGGTGGGATTGATGTGGTACTTGGTGTTCTCGTCGAGCAGCTCGGCGGGGAGCACGGCCTGGATGACATGCTTCAGGATGTCGGCGCGGAGCTCCTCGTTGGTGATGTTCTCGGCGTGCTGGGTGGAGATGACCACCGCGTCGATGCGGACCGGCTTGTGGTCGGCATCGTATTCGACCGTGACCTGGGATTTGCCATCGGGACGGAGGTAAGGAAGCTTCCCGTTCTTGCGGACTTCGGAGAGCTTGCGGGTGAGCTTGTGGGCCAGCGAGATGGGCGTGGGCATCAGCTCCGGCGTCTCATTGGTGGCGTAGCCGAACATCATGCCCTGGTCGCCGGCGCCGCCGGTGTCGACCCCCATGGCAATGTCGCCGGACTGCTTGTTGATGGTCGAAATCACGGCGCAGGTGTTCGAGTCGAAGCCGTAGACGGCGTTGTCGTAGCCGATGGAGGTGACGACACCGCGGACCAGCGCCTGGAAATCGACGTAGGCGCGGGTGGTGATTTCGCCGGCGATGACGACAAGGCCGGTGGCGGTGAGGGTCTCGCAGGCGACGCGGCTATAAGGGTCCTGTTCGAGGCAGGCGTCGAGGATGGCGTCGGAGACCTGGTCGGCGATCTTGTCGGGATGGCCTTCGGTGACGGATTCCGAGGTGAAGAGAAAGCGTTCAGCTGCGGGCAAGGATTTCCTCCAAAAGATGCGGATTCGAGGCTTTGAGGGAGTCGGAATCCGATGGGCTTGCAGCTTTTATCGTACCGGAGCAGGACGGGCGGGCCAAGCGGTTGCAGCGGGTGGGGAAAAACGAGGTCCGGGGTGCAGTGTGCCGGGGCCAAACAGGACGCGCCGGGCGGGATAGAATCCGGTCAGCCAATCCTTATGAGCGAAAAGATGCCGCAGAATCTCAAAAATCATGCCCGCTTCGACCCGTTTTTTCACCCTACGGGCGTGGTACTCGTCGCTAACTTAATCGTCGCTATCGTCTGGATGGTTCGAGTTCCGGACTTCGTCCATGGGTGGGTTCTGGTCCTGTCCATCACTGCTATCCCGCTGGTTCTGCGGGTGCGGCAGTATCCAATCAGGGTGCAGGACCGGGTGATCCGGCTGGAAGAGCGGCTGCGGCTGCAGGCGCTGGGCGGCCCGGAGTTTCAGTCGCAAATAAATCGGCTCACGGAGGA
>JBAUGH010000003.1:0-1806 GCA_049679565.1 Acidobacteriaceae bacterium | reverse complement strand
GATTTCATCGATGTCAGTATTGCTGATCTTCTGACTCAGGCTTTTCTTGAGTTTCCAGCCTTCATGCAGCAGCCGCCCAAATTCCTCCAGCGGGCGCCCCCCATTCGACAAAATCGCTTCACCCTCGTCCACCATCTGCAGCATCGTCTTCAGTTCGTTGCTGCGCTGCGGCGTCATCCGGATCTGCTCTTTCGCAATCTCGGAAGCGACTCGCGAGAAGCCTGTAAAGTACAGCGCCAGATGCTGCTCCAGTTCTGCAAGGCGGCTCGGAGAGATGACGATGGGCTGTACTTCTACCGTGTCATTCGAGCGGAAATGAATGCGATTGAACCCTCCATAAGCCGCACTCACCTGGTCCTGCGCACCTACCGCCTCGCCCAACAGCTTCTGCTCCACGTGGATTGCATCAGCCGCCAGCGCCTGCTTGTCGCGCATCTGATTCTTTAGTCCGTAAAGTGCCAGCAGCAGTCCTACCGTGAAGGCCGAACTTGTGCCCAAACCGGCCCTGGCCGGCAGATCCGCCACGTGATGGATCTCGACTCCTTCCTGGACGTTGAGAAACTGCAGGCAGCCGCGCACCGCGGGATGCTCGATCTCGCTGTTCGCGCGAACATTCTCCACCTTTGTATACGCAACCCGGCTATGGTACTCGAAAAACGGCGGGAGCCACCGACAGGTGATGTAACAGCTCTTGTTGATCGTTGTAGCCAGCACGGACCCACCGTGCTCGCGGTACCAAACCGGGTAATCGGTGCCGCCGCCAAAAAACGAAATTCTCATCGGCGTTCGCGTAATAATCACTCTGCCTGCCCATCCTTCACTTCTCAGAATATCTGCATGTTTTCGCCGGGAAAAGGTAGCCTGCCTTTATCCAGGCGCCTACGCTTCGACGGGGCCCGCAACGTCTGACTCTCGGTCCGTGACTCCCTGACTTACGTCAAGTTGCGAGAAAATTTCCTCCATCACCCACGCCGTCCGGAGGATCTCTGCGTAAGAGAGCGGCAGTGGACCATCCTCGGTAATTGAGGAATAGAATGCCCGAATCAGGTGCTTCTTGCCGTACTCGACGTGGAAGTCGCCCCGGATGAACTTCCGCATATTGCCCAGCGAATTGCCCGCATACTGCTTTGCATAGCTCCACTGCGGCAGAAACTGTTCCAGATAGCTCTTGTACGGCTTCCCCCGCAGGCGGATCACCGTCTGCTGTCCCTCATCCATTACCAGCCCGTTCTTAGGCCCGTACAGACGCAACAAGTGCAGCGACGGGCGCATCTGTGAGGAAAACGTGAAATAGGCGGTTGACGCTCCGTCATGCACGATCACCCGCAACTCGTCGATAAGTTGTCTTTCCCCCAGAGATTTCAGGAAATCGCTCGTAAAGCCGTAGGCGATCACTCTCGGCTCATCCGCGGTCAGGTATTCGGCAAGTCTGCTGATGCCATGGCTGATGGTGTTCTGCAACAGGCCTCCGCGCAGGCGCCTTACCCAGTGACCGCTATCCCCTAACATTGCCCGGGCATAACCAGGATCACTGAGGTTGTAGCAATAGTAGCTCTCCATGTGGACCGGAGGGCCACCCAGATATCCCTGCCGGACCAGCGCACGCATCCGAATGGCCGCGTGCGTAAACTGCGCGTTATGCCCGGATGTCAGTTTCCGGTTCGCGCGCTCCGCGCTGCGGATGAGGTCCTTCGCTTCCCGATAGGTGACAGTGAAGGGCTTCTCCACATAAACGTGGCAGCCGGCCGCCAGACATTTTTGCGCGATCGCGCAATGGCTCTGCGGGGGAGTCGTGATGTGCACGAC
>JBAUGH010000002.1:0-5322 GCA_049679565.1 Acidobacteriaceae bacterium | reverse complement strand
GGCGCACCCTTCGGCGTCGCAATGTAGCCCTTAATCTCGTTCTTGCCGATGTTGTTCACCACCAGCTCGTACAGCAGGTGATCCTTGCCCGTGTAGAACTGGATGGGCTCATCCAGGTTACGGTCCTTCTTCTGGATCTCCTTGTCGTCGGAGTAGACCACCAGGGTGAACCTGCTGTGCCTTGCATCCGCCTTCTTCAGCTCCAGCGCCACCGTCGCCACGGCCTGCTTGTGATTCTTGTCGAGGGTGAACTCGTAATAGTTCCGATCGCCCAGATGCTTGAGGATGTCCAGCTCTTTCCCGTTGGTGGCGATCAGCCCGCTCTGGACTCCCATATCGCCCTTCATCTGCTGCATCTGCGTTTCGGCCTGCTGCAGTTCGGTCTTCGTCTGGCTCAGATCGGTCTTGACGCCGCCCACGTCCGTCTTGACGCCGGAAACGTCGTTGGACACCGAGCTGATCTGCTTTCGCTCCGCCGCGTTTTCCTTTTCGAGGCGCGCCGCGTCGGCCTGTTGCCGGGTCAGCAATTCCTGGGCCTTCTCTTCCAGCTGCTTCTGGGTCAGCCCCAGCGACTGGCCGAGGGTTTCGGAGGTGACCTTCAGGCGGGCATTCGTCTCGTCCAGCGCCGACGCCAGTTTCTGGTTCTGCTCCTGCGCGGTGGTCAGCTGCGCCTCTGCATGGGTCAGGCGGCCGGCCAGGGTGTAACTCCAGATCAATCCCGCGAGGGCGCACAGCACTGCAATTGCCAGCAGCGCCATAAACAATCCCGAAAAACTCCTCTGCTCCGGTACAGCCGCAGTCTCTTCCATCGGTCCCTTTCGTCCTTTCCGGGGGAACTGGGGAGAGGGTACCGTCTTTTGGTCCGCGCCGCAACGTCACGGCGCTTTCTGCATCCGGACGCGACGGTAGATAATCCAGGACATATGCCGCGCTATCAATACCGCGAGATCGAGCCTACCCGCGAAGCCAAGGAAGTCTTCAACCGCTGGATCGATTCCCTCGACGACGAGTTCTCCCGCCACCAGAACATTGCGCTGCGCGGGGAGATCGTCCGCGATAATCTTCATCAGCTTCTGCTGGGGCGGCCTACGGGAGGCCGGCTCAACTTCACCCTGAGCACCGAACTGCCCTTCAACGTGCTCCAGCTGTCCCTCGACCCGGCCAACGTGACGCTGGAGCCGGAGTACTACGGCGACATCGACGCCGAGCGCTACGCTCTGATCAAGCCGCTGGTCTGGTTCTGGCGCATGTTCGACCGCTCGCCGGTGGCGCTGAACCACTGGCTCGGCTTCCGCCTGCGGGCCATGCTGGGCAAGCACATCTTCAGGGGCATGGGGCGCAATGTGAAGATCTACCACGGGGTCGAGTTCACCTTCGGCTACAACCTCACCCTCGAAGACGACGTGATCATCCATAACCATGTGCTGCTGGACGACCGCGGCGAGCTGGTGATCCGCAAAGGCACATCCATTTCAGAACACGCCGCGATTTTTTCCCACGCCCACGATCCGGTCGAGGCCTGCGTGATCGAGCATCGCCGCACCGAGGTGGGACCCGCGGCGCGCGTCACCTATCGTTCGCTGGTCATGCCCGGCGTGCGGGTTGGCGAGGACGCGATGCTGGGGGCGCAGGCGGTCGCCACGCGCGACCTCGAGCCCCACTCCATCGTGGGCGGCGTACCGGGGCGCAAAATCAAGTTCAAGAAGGAGGCCACGCGTTTGCCCGAGCAGGACGGGGAATCGGCCGGCCCGTGCGCCGAGTTGCCGCCGACCGAGTGAGCGTCCGCCGGGCGGTTCGGCGACCGGCTCACCGCCGACCGTCGGTGGCTGAGTCATGGCCAACGGCTTCTGCTGCCGGTTGCCGGCCGCGGGCTGCATTCCTGATATTCTCGAATCGGTTCCGATGGATCAATCCCATCTCATCGTTGCGATCTTCGAGTTCGTCGTTCTCGTCTTCTCGCTCAGCATTCACGAAGCCGCGCACGGCTGGATGGCCAACCGCCTCGGCGATCCCACCGCGCGCATGCTGGGCCGGGTGACGCTGAACCCCATCAAGCATATCGATCCGGTCGGCACCATCCTGGTCCCGCTGGTGATGCTCTTTCTGCCCGGCTACGGACAGTTCCTCATCGGCTGGGCGAAGCCGACGCCGGTGACGCCGCGCAACTTCAAGAACGTCACCCGCGATGACATCCTCACCACCGTAGCCGGCCCGGTCAGCAACGTTCTCGCCGCGCTGGCAGCCACGCTGATCCTGCTGATCATCTCGCGCATCAGCGCCAGCGGCCAGGCCATCGTGCATCAGCTGGCCGGCACCGGCGGACTCGATCCGGGCCTCATGCAGGCCAGTCCCACGGTGGTGCCCCTGGTGCTGCTCTTCTATCTGGCGATGACGCTGAACCTCATCCTGGCGGCTTTCAACCTGCTGCCGCTGCCGCCGCTCGACGGCTCCCATGTGTTCCGTCACATGCTGCCCTACCGGGCTCTGCGCGTCTACGACTCGCTCGGCATTCTCTCTCTCATCCTGATCATCTTTGTCGGCGCGCGCGTGGTGGGCATGATTGTGAGCCCGGCCCTCGGCGTGGTCAACGGGATCCTGCTGCAGTTCTGATCTCCAGCCTTCCCGGTGAGAAGAAAGCGGGGAAGGGAGGGGCTCGGTGTTCCCGGCCTCTGCCTTCCCCGCGACCCATCAGGACCCCGCCCGGAGCTCGCTCTGAACGGAGTCCGGCGCTGCGCTTTGCGGTTATCGCTCCTTCGGCGAGAAGCCCAGCTGGAAGGTGACCATCACGCTGCGCCCGGGCAGCAGCTCCAGCGTATCGCTGGGACTCTGGGTATAGATCTGGAGGTTGGAGGTCACGCTGTTCGCCGGAGACGTGTCCACGATATCGTGAAGGTCGAACAGATTGTTGAAGCTCAGCTTGATCTTCGAGTTATCGAATCTCGAGCCGTTGCGCAGAGTGTAGTTCAGGAAGAGGTTATTCATCCAGAAGGGGTCGAGGGGAACCGTCTGGTGGTAGGCGCCGTCGTCTTCCCAGCGAGTGCCGACGCGCTTGTTGAAGAAGCCCAGATCCCACGCCCTGCTCTGCCAGGTGAGGCCCATGCTTTCGGTGTCGTGCGGCGCCAGAGCCACCCAGGCAGCGGGGCTCGCGCCGGTCGCCGGAGCTGTCGCTGTGGCCGCCTGCGCCGAAGCCGCTTCGTACTTCGCCGAACCGAGCGTGCCATTCAGGAACAGGCTCAGCCTGTGGGTGAAGGCGATGTTGCCCTCGCCTTCCACTCCGTTCGTATCCGAGGGCGGCGTGGCGTAGTAGTAAGTGAAGCCGGTATTCGGACCGGAACTGGGCTGGAAGGTCGAATACTGGTTGATGAAGTGGATGTGGTACCCATCCGCATCCAGGCTCACGCGGTTCAGTTTGAGCACGGTGCCGCCCTGATAGGTAGTCGCGATGGTGGGAGGCGGGGTCACGGCCACCTGCGCGCCGGTGACATCGAACACGCTGCTGAAGGGGATAATGCTCCCCTTGCCGTACTGGCCATAGACCGACCAGTCGGTGCGGATGCGGTAATTGGCCTCCACCGACGGCAGCCAGCTGTTATAGCCGGCGTCGTGGGTGGTGAAGGGTGCGCCGTTGAGGCTGCCCACAATGTGCCCGTTGTCGGCATACTGCTTCAGCCACATGTTGTAGTAGGCGTCCTTCAGCCCCGCGGTGATCGTCCACCGGGGGATCGCCACCAGCTGGTATTCAGCGAAAGGCTGCACGGTATTGATATTGAAGTTCTCGTGGAAATTGATGCCCGCGGTCCCGGGAAGGTGCTGCCAGGTCAGGGGATTGCTCAGGATCTGGTAACGGTTGGTGGGCGTCACTTCGTACCAGATCCCGGTGCGGAACACGCCGTACTTCGACGCCTGGCTTACCTGGGTGATTTCGCCGATGCGGTTGTACTGGTTCATCTTGTCGATGGCGCTCTTGCTGCTGATCGCGGGCGACGCAACCGAGCCGTTGCTCTGCGTCTTGTTGTAGTGCTGGTGGTTCGAATAGGAGAAGGTGTAGGGCTTCAGTTCGAGGTGCCAGCCGTGAGCGTAATCGGCCGTGTAAGTGACAATCTCAAAGTTCGTCGGCACGTGGTAGGTGTAGTAACGGTAGTAGAGGCCGTTGTACGAGCCGTCAGAATTGAATTGGTTCGACTGCAGCAGGAAGTTATCCCCATATTGGGACAGCTGCGAGCGCATTGGATCGTTGTTGGGGGTATTGCTGTCCACCAGGACCACCGTTCCGATCAGGGAAAGGTATTGTGTGTCGGAAGCCTTATAGGTGTATTTCGCGCTGGCCGCGGTGCGTTGCTGGAAGTTCTCGGTCTGATAGCCGTCTGAGCTCATGTGATGGCCTTCAAACCAGAAATTCGCTTTCGGATTCCTGCCTCCGAACAGGCCGGAATCGAACGCGCCCAGAATCTCGTTGGTATTCCACGATCCATAGGATTCGGAGAGCTTCATGTCCATGGTGTCGGGCAGCTGCGGGGAGAACATGTGGATCGAGCCGCCGAAGTTGGCGGGGCCCATATCCGCGGCGGTGCCGGGGCTGCGGTCGAAGTCCACATAGCCGATGGCCGGCGCCGGAACGTACGCCCACGAGTGATGGCTGGGATCGTTCGCGTCCTCGAACGGAACGCCATCCCAGGTCATGGTGTAGTCGTCATCGACGAATCCGCGAAAGTAGATCTTGGCCTGGCCCAGACCGACGCCGTTGGTGCTGTAACTCACCGTTCCTGGCGCCGCCTGGGTGATATCGGCAAAGTCGGTCACCGGTGAGGTGAATTCCCGTACGTATTCGCTGGTGATTTCGGTGCGCGCCGAACCGGCGTCGAGCACCGATTTGACGGGCGAAAGCTGCGAGGCCAGCGAGGTATCCGCCTCCGCCTCCACCGTTACTTCTTCGGACACCGACGCCAGGGCCATGGACAGGGAAAGATCGGCGGTCGCCCCTGCGCCGATCGCCACGTCGTGGCGGACCTGGGTGGCGAAGCCGGTGGCGGAAACTTCCACGGTATAAGTGGCGGCGGGCAGCCCGGCGACCGCGAACCTGCCGTCGGTCCCGCTGATGGCGCTGCGGCTTATCTGAGCGCCGTTGGTGACGGCGACGGCAGCTCCCTGGATGGCTTTGCCGCTCGGATCGAGCACGGATCCCTGCAGCGTACCGGTCTGGGTCTGCCCGTGCAGACGGCTCGTGCCTGAGAACAATGTCATCAGACACACAAAGACGATCGTGGCGCAGCGCCACGTCTTTCCTGATTGCAGCATTGCTGACGGCCTCCGGAAGGGGTACCT
>JBAUGH010000001.1:0-5437 GCA_049679565.1 Acidobacteriaceae bacterium | reverse complement strand
CGGCGGCAGAGAGGGCGCGGCAGCGTCCGGAATAGACCTGGGGCTGATGGGTGGCGGCGGCTTCGCGTCGCTCGGCATCGAGTTGTTCGGCGGTGCAGAAGCAGCGGTAGGCCTTGTCCTCGGCGAGCAAGCGCTCGGTGTGCTCGCGATAGATGCCGAGGCGCTCGGACTGGCGATAGGGGGCATGCGGACCCTCGACGCCGGGGCCTTCGTCCCAGTCGAGGCCGAGCCAGCGGAGGTCTTCCATGAGCTGGGTTTCGTGGCGCGCTTCGCTGCGGTCGATGTCGGTGTCTTCGATGCGGAGGAGGAAGGCGCCGCCGGTGTGGCGGGCGTAGAGCCAGTTATAGAGAGCGGTGCGGGCGTTGCCCACGTGGAGAAATCCGGTGGGGGAAGGCGCAAAACGGACGCGGGTTTGGCCAGGCATGGAGCTAAGTCGATCTTAGAGCATCGGCCCGGGGCAGGTCCCGCGTCACGAGAGGCGATCGCAGAAGACGCGCATGGAGCGTCCGCCGACGATGACTTTCTCTCCGACGTCAGGATCGTGGAAGGGATCTTCCAGGTTCTCGGTGTCCAGGATCAATTTCCAGGGTTGGCCGGCGGGTGGACCGGGGAGGGTGAATTCCACGCCTTCCGCAGAGGCATTCACCAGGATGAGAAAGGTGTCGTCGAGGATGGGATGGCCGTCCTCGTCGGTGATGGCGAGGGTTCTGCCGTTCAGCAGGACGGCGAGTGCGCGATACCAGTGGGTGTTCCAGTCCTCTTCGGAGAACTCATTGCCGTCGGGGTTGAACCAGGCGATGTCGCGCAGGACCGATCCGCGAATGACGCGGTCCTGGAAGAATTTGCGGCGGTGGAGGTTGGGATGGCTGCGCCGCAGGTGGATGAGCTTTGCGGTGAAGTCCAGCAGCCGCTGCCGCGCGGGAGTCAGGTTCCAGTCGAACCAGGTGAGGTCGTTGTCCTGGCAGTAGGCGTTGTTGTTGCCGTTCTGGGAGCGGGCGATTTCGTCACCGCCGCAGATCATGGGCACGCCCTGGGAAAGGATGAGGGTGGCGAGGAAGTTGCGCATCTGGCGCTCGCGCAGGGTATTGATGGCCGGGTCCTGGGTCGGTCCCTCGGCGCCCATGTTCCAGGAGTCGTTGTTGTTGGAGCCGTCGTTGTTGTTCTCGCCGTTGGCTTCGTTATGTTTCTGGTTGTAGCTGACCAGGTCGCAGAGGGTGAAGCCGTCGTGGGCGGTCACGAAATTGATCGACGCGTAAGGTTTGCGGCCGTCCATCTCGTAGAGGTCCGAGGAACCGGTGAGGCGATAAGCGAAGTCGGAGAGAAGGCCGGCATCGCCTTTCCAGAAGCGGCGCACGGTATCGCGATAGCGCCCGTTCCACTCCGCCCAGAGAACGGGGAAATTGCCGACCTGGTAGCCGCCTTCGCCGACGTCCCAGGGCTCGGCGATCAGTTTGACGTCGGCCAGGGTGGGATCCTGGTGGATGGTGTCGAAGAAGCTGGAGAGCTTCGAGACGGCGTGCAGCTCGCGGGCCAGAGTGCTGGCGAGGTCGAAGCGGAATCCGTCGACGTGCATCTCGGTGACCCAGTAGCGCAGAGAGTCCATGACCAGCTTGAGCACCTGGGGGTTCATGACGTTGAGGGAGTTGCCGGTGCCGGTGTAATCCATGTAGTAGCGGGGCTCGTCGGGCACCTGGCGGTAATAGGTGGTGTTGTCGATGCCTTTCATGGAGAGCATGGGGCCCATGCGGTTGCCTTCGCAGGTGTGGTTGTAGACCACGTCGAGGATGACCTCGATGCCTGCGCGGTGGAGGGCCTTCACCATCTGGCGGAACTCGGCGACCTGGCCGCCGGTGTCGCCCGAGGAAGAATAGCGGGGCATGGGGGCGAAATAGCCCAGGGAGTTATAGCCCCAGTAGTCGCGCAGGCCGCGGTTCACGAGGTGGCCCTCGTCGATGAAGTGGTGGACGGGAAGCAATTCGACGGCGGTGATGCCGAGTTTCTTCAGGTAGTCGAGGCTGGCTTCGCAGGCGAGGCCGGCGTAGGTGCCGCGGAGGTGCTCGGGCACGGCGGGATTGCGTTTGGAGAATCCGCGCACGTGGACTTCGTAGATCACGGAGTCGGCCAGAGGGATCTCGGGTGGGCAATCGCCTTCCCAGTCGAAATGGGGATCGACGACTACGCACTTGGGAACGCCGGCGGCCGAATCGCGGTCATCGCGGGTGAGGTCGTTGCCGGTGGTCACGTCGTAGGGAAAGATGGGCGCTTTCCAGTCCACGTCGCCGGTGATGGCCCTGGCGTAGGGATCGACGAGCAGCTTATGGGCGTTGAAGCGCAGTCCTTTTTCGGGTTCCCAGGGGCCCTCGACGCGATAGCCGTAACGCTGGCCGGGCTTGATATTGCGGATGAGGCCGTGCCAGACGAAGGCTGTGCGTTCGCGCAGGGCGATGCAGTCGATCTGGTGGCCGGACTCGTCGAAGAAACAGACCGAAACTTTGGTTGCGTTCTCGGAAAAGAGGGCGAAGTTGGTTCCCTTTGAGGTGGGGGTAGCGCCGAGGGGATGAGGCTTGCCGGGTAATAACGTACGATCCATGGAATCTCGGAAACTCGCGTGGGTGGGATGACGGGTGCGAATCATCAGATGCGGAATTCGGGATGGAGCGCGCTGACGGCGGTTTGCCGGCAGGCAACTGCATGGCTGTGAATCGGTTCCTACCCTCCAGTCCTGGCTCCGCTCATGCGATCGACAAACGGGGACGCGCGCAGGCATTTTTTTCTTCAGAACCGCGAACCGCGGCTCATGCTCGAGTCGGCGCTGCTGGGCGTAGCCGGAGCGCTGAGCGCGCAGCTCTTCATGTGGCTGCTGCGCACATCATTCCGCTTCCTGCTGACGGGAATCGCGGGCTACGTCCCGCCGGGCGCTGGATCCGGGCCGGCGCATGCGATGGTGGGACCGCATGGACTGTGGCTGATCCCCGCGGTCACGACGCTGGGCGGACTGATTTCCGGATGGATCGTGTATCGCTTCGCGCCGGAGGCGGAGGGACACGGGACCGACACGGTGGTTGACGCCTTCCACCGGCGCGAAGGGGTCATTCGCCCGCAGGTTCCGCCGATTAAGATGCTGGCCTCGGCGATCACGATCGGGTCCGGCGGCTCGGCGGGGCGGGAAGGGCCGATTGCGCTGATCACCGCGGGCGTGGGCTCGCTCTACGCGAAGCTGGCGCACCGCTCGGAGGAGGACCGGCGGCTGCTGTTGCTGGCGGGGATGGCGGCGGGGCTTTCGGCGATCTTCCGCACGCCCATGGGGACGGGGGTCTTCGCCATCGAAGTGCTCTACGGGCGGATGGAGTTCGAGGTTGGCGCGCTGCTGTACACGATGATTTCATCGGCGGTCGCCTACACCGTGAACGGACTGTTCGTTGGGTTTGCGCCGCTGTTCAGAGTGCCGGCCGTTGCCACGCCGGTGATGCGCGACTACGCATCGTACGCCGTACTGGGGCTGGCTGCGGGATTGATCGGGACGATGCTGCCGGTGGTGTTTTATCGGGTACGGGATCTGTTTCGCGCGATTCCGGCGCCGGGGTGGAGCAAACCCGCCATCGGAGGACTGGCGCTGGGTCTGCTGGCGCTGCGGGTGCCTGAGGTTCTGGGGGGCGGCTATGGATGGATCCAGCTGGCGATCGACGGCCGTCTGGCGCTGCACCTGCTGGTGATTCTTATCTTTGCGAAGATGGCAGCCTTCGCCCTGACGGTCGGCTCCGGCGGATCGGGCGGCGTGTTCGCGCCGTCGCTTTATGTGGGCGCGATGCTGGGCGGGACGTTCGCGATGGTGCTGCACCAGCCTGCTGCCGTTTTTGTGGTGGTGGGCATGGCTGCTGTGTTCGGGGCGGCTGCGCGGGTTCCGGTCGCCACCATGCTGATGGTGACTGAAATGGCCGGAGGGTATCACCTGCTGGTTCCGGCGGGGCTGGCGGTGATGATCGGGTCGCTGCTGCAGGACAGCCTTTCGCGGCGGCTGCGCTACCGCAGCCTGTATGAGGGTCAGGTGCCGACTCGCCAGGATTCGCCTGCTCATTACATGGAACACATTCAGATCGCGCTGAACCTGCTGGGGCGGCGTCAGCTTCCGCTGACGGACAAGCTGGAGCACCTGGATCTGCTTCGCCTGCTGCGGTCGCGGGTTCGTTTCGACCTGCCGGGGGGCCGGGAGCTGACGCTGGCGGCGATTCCCGAAGGCAGTCCGATTGCGGGGAAGCCGATCGCCACGCTGTACCGGGAACTGAGCGACTACGACTTCGAGGTGGTGACGATCCGGCGGCGCGAGCATGTGCTGCTGCCGCATGCGGGCACGCTGCTGGAGCCTGGCGACCGGCTGGTGGTGATCACGTCGCAGCGCGCCCGGGAGCCGCTTCGCCGCTATATGACTCCGACAACCGAAGAGGAAGCCGGGGGAGTTCAGGTGGAAGCGCCAGGCAGCGAAGCGCAGGGCCGTGTTTGAGGGCGGAATTCCGGAACTCGCCCGGGTGCGGGGATTTTTCGGGGGAGCAGGCGAGGGGCCCGGGCGAATTCACTGGAAATGTTGGATCAAGGTGCCGATGGAGGGGCAGGCGGCGGCAGGCCGCGAGTGTGCCCGGTGATGCCGACGATTGAACTCTCGATGATTGTGAAGAACGGAGGGGCAGCGCTGGCGCGGTGTCTGGGGAGCGCGCGTTCGTACGTGGATCGAATCAGCGTTGGGGACACGGGATCGACGGACGCGAGCCGGGAGAATGCGCGGTGTTTCGGCGCTGAAGTGATCGAGGTCCGGTGGGAACAGGATTTTGCGCAGGCGCGGAACCGGGTTCTGGAACGGGCGGAGTGCGACTGGATCCTGGTGCTGGATGCGGACGAGATGCTGGATACATGGAGCGGGCGGCGCATTCGGGAACTGGTGCAGGGGCCGATCGGCGCGCAGGTGGGGGCGTTCGAGAACGGATGCTGGAACTACGTGCGGGATCTGAACCAGCGGATGGGGGAACGGCTGGCGCGGCGCAATCCGGGAGTGCTGGACGCGGCGCGGGGGTATCCGGCGTATGTGCTGACTGCGACGACGCGGTTGTTCCGGCGGCGTCCGGGTGTGTATTACGAGGGATGCGTCGAAGAGACGATTGTGGGACGGCTGAAGGCGCTGGATTTAACGCTGCCGACCGCCGATTTTGTGGTTCATCACTTCGGTATGGCCGAAGGCGGGGCGAGGGAAGGGCAGAAGAAGAGCGAGAAGGGGGAGAAGAAGGTCCGGGAAGCCGACGCCCCCACGTTGTTCAGGCTGGGTCTGGGGGAGCTGGAGGATTTTCGGAGGCCGGAGGCAGCGCTCGAATACTTCGAACAGGCCTGCGGGGCGGATGAGCACTATGCGGCGGCGTGGCTTTCCGCAGGGGTCTGCCTGATTCGTCTGGGA